>NZ_JBJGYW010000022.1:0-93769 GCF_054050215.1 Geodermatophilus sp. SYSU D01186
AGATCCTGGTCGACCTGGGCGTGCACACCATGCGGCTGCTGACCAACAACCCCGCCAAGCGGGCCGGCCTGGAGGGCTACGGCCTGAAGATCACCGGCCGGGTGCCGCTGCCCAGCCACGTCACCGCTGAGAACCTCGCCTACCTGCGCACCAAACGCGACCGGATGGGACACCTGCTCGACATCGTGGACGACGAGGCGATCCTCACCCGCGTCTGACGGGCGGTCCGCCGCCCGGTCGTCGAAGCTGGGGGCGTGAGTGAGCAGAGCAGCGGCTACGTCACCGGCGGCGAGTACCAGCGCGACTCGACCTACATCCCCGACCGGATCACCGCCGACGGCTCCGGGGGCTGGCCGGTGGAGGCCGGCCGCTACCGGCTGGTCGCGGCGCGCGCCTGCCCGTGGGCGAACCGGGCGGTCATCGTGCGCCGGCTGCTGGGCCTGGAGAAGGTCATCTCACTGGGCCTGTGCGGGCCCACCCACGACGAGCGCAGCTGGACCTTCGACCTCGACCCCGGCGGCCGCGACCCGGTGCTGGGCTACGAGCGGCTGCAGGAGGCCTTCCTCGCCCGCTTCCCCGACTACGACCGCGGCATCACCGTGCCAGCCTTCGTCGACGTCCCCACCGGCCAGGTGGTCACCAACGACTTCGCGCAGATGACGCTGGACCTCTCCACCGAGTGGACGGCGTTCCACCGCGACGGCGCCCCCGACCTCTACCCCGAGCACCTGCGCGACGAGATGGACGACGTCATGCGGCGGGTCTACACCGAGGTCAACAACGGGGTGTACCGCTGCGGCTTCGCCGGCGACCAGGCCGCCTACGACCAGGCCCACTCCCGGCTTTGGACCGCGTTGGACTGGCTGTCCGACCGGCTGGCCGGCCGGCGGTTCCTCATGGGCGACACGATCACCGAGGCCGACGTCCGGCTGTTCACCACGCTGGCCCGCTTCGACGCCGTCTACCACGGGCACTTCAAGTGCAACCGGCAGAAGCTGACCGAGCTGCCGGTGCTGTGGGCCTACGCCCGCGACCTGTTCCAGACCCCCGGCTTCGGCGACACGATCGACTTCCCGCAGATCAAGGAGCACTACTACGTCGTCCACGCCGACATCAACCCGACCGGTGTGATCCCGCAGGGGCCGGACACGTCGGGCTGGCTGACCCCGCACGGCCGGGAGGAGCTCGGCGGCGCCCCGTTCGGCGACGGCACCCCGCCCGGGCCGGTGGCCGAGGGCGAGGAGGTCCCGGCCGACCACGGACCAGGCGGCATCGGCCACCGCTGACCCGGACGGCGCGGCACCATCGCGGGATGCGCCGCCGCGCGACCGCCGTCCTGGCCCTGCTCCTCGCGCTGCCGGCCTGCGAGGCCGGCTCGCCCGTCGCCGACCGCCGCGGGCCGGCGGACGCGACCGGGCGCGCCGCCCCGACGCAGGGCACCGGCGCGCCGGGCGGCGCGGTCCCCGGCCGCAGCGTGGTCCTGGTCGTCGGGGACGGGATGGCCGCGGCGCAGCGCGAGGCCGGCCGGCTGGACCAGGAGGGCGCCGGCGGGCAACTGGCCATGGACGCCCTGCCGGTGCGCGGCGAGCAGACCACCGACCCGGCCGGCTCCGGGGTCACCGACTCCGCCGCGGCCGCCTCCGCGTGGGCCACCGGGCAGAAGACCACCAACGGCGCGATCAGCGTCGACCCCGACGGCGACCCCCTGCCGACGCTCGGCGCCGAGGCGGCCGCCGCCGGCCTGGCGACCGGGCTGGTGACGACGGCGGAGGTCACCGACGCCACCCCCGCCGCGTTCTTCAGCAACGCCGACGACCGCAGCGAGGACGAGGACATCGGCCGCCAGTACGTGGAGGACAGCCGTCCCGCCGTCGTCCTCGGGGGCGGCGCGGGGACGTGGGAGTCCGGCGACCTCGCCGGGGAGGCGCTGGACTCCGGCTACGCGTACGTGACCGACGCCGACGGGCTGGCCGCCGCCGACGGTGGCCGGCTGCTCGGCCTGTTCGCCGACGAGGAGCTGTACGGCGACGGCGAGCCCGAGGTGTCGCTGGCCGCCATGACCGCCGCGGCGCTGGAGGTGCTCGCCGCGGACCCGGACGGGTTCTTCCTCCTCGTCGAGGAGGAGGGCGTGGACAGCGCCGGCCACGCCAACGACGACCTCGAGCTGCTGGCGGCCATGCGCTCCCTGGACGACGCGGTGGAGGTCGCCCGGGACTTCGTCGCCGGCCACCCCGAGACGCTGCTGATCGTCACCGGCGACCACGAGACCGGCGGGCTGACCGTGGACGACGGAGGTCGCGGGGACCTCCCGGTGGCCGGCAGCGGCCGCACGTTCCGGCTGCGCTGGAGCACCGGGGGCCACACCGGGGAGCCGGTGCCGGTGACCGCCGAGGGCCCGGGCAGCGAGCAGCTGGCCGGCACCTACCCGAACACGCACCTGCACGAGGTCATGCGCGCGGCCCTGCTCGGCTAGCACCCTCCGGACGGCGGGGCCGCGGCAGACGTCCCGGGCAGGCCGGCAGCCGATGCCGCTCGGGACAGGCCGGCAGCCGCCGCTCCGGTCAGGTCGACGCCGAGGACCAGCGGGTCGTGGTCGCTGGAGCGGTACGGGTCCGGCGCGTAGAGGGCGGGGTCGCCGTCGTACTGGTACGCCGCGGACTCCACCGCGTTGACGTTCCAGTGCGCCAGACCCGTGACCCGCGCGGTGAGCGACGGCGTGGCCAGTGCGTGGTCCAGCGAGCCGGACCGGCCGTCGAACACGTAGCTGTACCGGCCGGGGTCGAACCGCTCGCCGAGGTCGGTCAGGCCGGCGTCCCGCAGCGCCTGGACCGGGTCCTCCTGCGTGTAGGCGTTGAGGTCGCCGAGGACGACGACGTCCGGGTCGGTGCCGGCCAACCGCTCCACGAACGCCGCGAGCGAGCGGGCCTGCCGGACGCGGTCACCGTTCCACGCGCCCTGCCCGTCACCGGCGTCGGCGTCGTCACCGGTGGCCGCGTCGGCCGAGCCCTTCGACTTGAGGTGGTTGGCGACGACGGTGAGCGTCTCCCCGCCCGCGCTGAACGTCTGCGCGATCGGCTCGCGGGCGTTGTCCCACACCGTCTCGTCCACAAGCCCGACCGGGTCGCCGACCGGCGTGAGGACGTCGGACCGGTAGACGATCGCGTTGCGGATGACGTCGCGGTCGACGCCGTACAGCTCGGCCGGCATGGGGACGAACGCCCAGTCCTCGCCGGTGCGCCGCCCGAGCCTCGTGGTGAGGTCGGCCAGCGCGCGGTCGGCGTCGCCGGGGGCCAGGCCGGTGGAGTCGGTGTCCTCGATCTCCAGCAGGGTGACGACGTCGGCGTCCAGCCCGTCGATCGCCGCGACCACCTTGGCGGCCTGCTCCTCGAACTCCGCGTCGGTGCGGGCGCCGCGGGCGTCGGCGCCGCTGCGGGTGAGGAAGTAGTTGAGCACGTTGAACGCGCCGATCCGCAGGTCGCCCCCGACGTCGTCCGGGGTCGCCGGGCGGGTGTCCTGGCCGGCGAGCACGCCGTCCGCGGTGCCGTCGGCCGGCTGGAGCCGCCACTGGCCGAAGCCCCACCCGAGGACGACCGGCTCGGTCAGGCGGACCGTGTCGCCCACCCGCACCGGCGTCCCCGGCGACAGGTAGGGGCGGCTGGTCACGCTCACCCGGGCGCTGACCCCGTCGTCCAGGACGATGCGCCGGCGCGCGTCGTAGGCGGCCACCGCCTGCGCGGGCGGGCCGGGCCGCGCCACCTCGGTGGGCTGCACCAGCACCCCGCCCTCGGACAGCGTGAGCTCGCCGAAGCTGGTCAGGTCGAAGACGTCGCTCACGGTCAGGACGTCGGCGGGCGCCACCAGCATCCCCTCCAGGCGCTCACGGGTCCCGTCGCCCGCCGGCAGGTCGAGGACGGCGGGGGCCGGGAGCGGGGCGCCGGTCGCGCAGACGTCGACGTCCGAGGGGGCGGTGACCTGAGTCTGCCCCTGGAACTCCTGCGCCGTCCCCGACACCGCCACCGTGTCGCCCAGGGCCACCGGCACCGGGCTGAAGACGAACACCCCGTCGGAGGTGGCGTCGTCGCCGTCGCCGTCCGGGTCCTGCAGCGAGAAGCCGGAGAAGCCCGGGAGGTCGGCGACGACCACGCCGCGGACGGTGACCCGCTGCCCGTCCAGCGGGGTGGTGTCCCCGTCGCCCTGGACCTCGCCGATCTCGGTGGTCGGGTCGGCCGCGCAGTCGGCGGCGGCCGCCTGGCCCGCCGGGAGCCCGGCGAGGACGAAGGCGGCGACGCCGAGGACGGCACGGCGCGAGGGCGGGAGCACGGACGCTCCTTCCGTCGGGGGAGCGACGCTGGGCGCACTCCCGACGGTAGGTGACCCGCGCGCCGCCCGCGCGCCACGCGGTACGCCCCGGCCGGGTGCACCAGGCTGGGGCTGTGCACGACGGGAGTGCTCCCCTGCGGCTGCCGAGCGCCGGCCCCGACCTCGTCCCCGCCGAGACGGCGGTGGCGGCCGTCCTCGGCTACGCCCGCGGACGACGGCCGCTGTGGTTCCGCTCCATCGGCCGCCCGGAGGGCCGGTGGGTCAGCGTCCTGGCGTTCGGCTACGAGCGCTTCGACTCCCGGCCCCGCGGTTCCGGACCGCTCGGTGACGACGACGTCCTGACCGCCGAGGGCCTGCACGGCCGGCTCGACCCGGCGGGGTGGGCCGCCGTCCGCACCGCGATGGACGACGTCGCCCCGCTCGCCGACGCCGTGACCGAGCGGGCCGCCGGCCGGCCCTTCTGGGAGCTGCCGCCCGACGAGTTGTCGGTGCTGGGCGAGCCGGGGACGGTCGGGGCGGCGCTGCGCGACATCGGCGAGCGGGTGGCCGGGCCCTCCCGCGCCCACCTCGGGGCGGCTCTGCACCACCGCCGTCCCGAGCTGTTCCCGCTCGTGGACGCCACGACCCGCCGGCAGCTGCTGCCGCACCTCGAGGAGGGCGACAGCGGCGTCGAGGCGGTCGTGCACCGGGAGCTGGTCGCCGGCGCGGAGGCCTTCGCCGTCCTGGAGTCGACGGTGTCGGAGCTGCTGAGCGCCACCGGCGGCGTACCGCTCACCCGGTTGCGGCTGCACGACGTCCTCGTCTGGCTGTCCGGCAGCCTGCGGCTGACCCACGCGGTGGCGCTGGGGCGGGAGACCCCCGAGTGGGCCGCCTACCGCGGCTGACGGTCAGACGACGCGGATCCGGAGCCGCCGGAAGCCGCGGCCCTTGTTCTCCATCTTGGCGACCTCCACCCGGCCGACCATGGCCGTCGACGCCACGTGGGTGCCGCCGTCGGCCTGGGTGTCGAGACCCACGATGTCGACGATCCGCACCACCTCGATGTCGGGCGGCAGCAGGTTGGCCGCCGTCCGGATGATGTCGGGAATCGCGAACGCCTCCTCGCGCGGCAGGGTGCGGACCTCGATGCGGCGGTCGGCGGCGATCTCGGCGATGACCGCCTCGGCGACCCGCTCCTTGAAGTCGGCCGGCACCTCGGCCAGGTCGAAGTCCATGCGGGCGGTCAGCGGCTCCATGTTGCCGCCGGTGACCAGCGCGTCGAAGTCGCGGAAGACGACGCCGGTGAGCACGTGCAGGCCCGAGTGGGTGCGCATCAGCTGGGTGCGCCGCTCGTCGTCGAGCGCGCCCCGAACCGCCGTCCCCGGCGGCGGCAGCGGGTCGCCCTCGACCGGCACCAGGTACAGCTCGTCGCCCTTGCGGGTGCCGGCGATGCGCGTTCGGACGCCGCCCCACAGCAGCACGCCCTCGTCCGGGGGCTGGCCGCCACCGCCGGGGTAGAAGGCGCTGCGGTCGAGGACGATCCCCTGCTCCGGGTCGGCCGCCACCACGATCGCGTCCCACTCGCGGACGGTCGCGTCGGCGAGGTCGAGCCGGTGGGTGTGCCCGTGTCGGTCGGTCGCGCTGGTCACCCCGCGCATGCTGCCCGGTCGCGCCGGCCGTCCGCCAGCCTCGGGCGCCGCGGTGGGGGCGGCCTGTCTGCTCGGCTGCCGGAACTGTCGTACCCGCAGGTCGGGATGCTGGCGTGCTCGAGATGCCGCCGCCGTCGCCGCCCGTGGAGGGCGTGCCGCTGGTGGTGTGCCCGGCCGACCTGCTGGGCGGGGCGGACACCGAGCTGGAGTGCGTGGCCGACATCTGGGCCGCCGACGCCCGCGCCGCCCGCGCGGCCGCGGAGCAGGCGGTGTGGATCGCCCGGCTGGCCCGCCGGCGGCGCGTCGAGCGGCAGCAGTCGGAGTTCGGTCCGCGCGGCGGGCCGGGCCCGGATGCGGTCGACCGCCGGCCACCCTGCCTGGCCGACGTGTCGGAGACCTTCGTGCCGGAGCTGGCGCTGATCCGTGGCTGCACCGAGGCCGAGGCCGCCGTCCTGGCGGTGGAGTCGCTGGTGCTGGTCGACCGGCTGCCGGCGGTGTGGGCCGAGCTGTACGCCGGCCGGATCGACCGGCGGCGGGCGGCGGTGCTGGCCGACCTGCTCGGCGAGGTCGCCCCCGCCACCGCCGACCGCGTGCTCGCCCGCGTGCTGCCCGGCGCCGCCACCCACACCCCGCCCCAGCTGCGCGACCGCACCCGCCGGGCGCTGGCCCGGATCGACGCCGAGGCGCTGGACCGGCGCCGCGAGGCCGCCGCCCGTCGCGCCGGTGTCCGCGTCCAGCCCGTCGACGAGGGCCTGTCCGCACTCATCACCGAGCGGCCCACCCCCGAGGCGCTCGCCTGCGCCGACGCGGTGCGCCGCTACGCCGACCAGGAGCGCGCCGGCGGTGACGACCGCCCGATCGGGGTCATCCGCGCGGGCGTGGTCCGCGACCTGATCCTCCGTCCCTGGGACACCTCCCGGCCGCCGGTCACCGCCCACCTGACCGTCCACGCCGACCTGCCCGCCCTGGACCCGGCCTGCCCCGACCAGCCCGCCGCCGAGGTCGACGGCACCGTGGTGACCGCCGCCCAGTGCCGCGAGCTCCTGCAACAGCTGGGCGTGCTCGGCCTCGGCCCGGCCCCGCGCGGCGGATCCGGGCACCTCGCCCTGCACCACCCGGCCACGGGTGCCCTGCTCGCCGTCGCCACCCGCTCGGAGCTGGCCCGCGCCGCCGGTGCCACCCGCCGCCGCAGACGCCGGCGCTCGCGGAGTCGGCACGTCGACTCGTCGACACAGCCACTCGTCGAGGAGGCGACGAGGAGACCTGGCGACGCGACAACGGACCGACCCGACGGTCCCCGGCTCCGCTGTTCGCCCGACGGCCCCGGCCTGGCACCGCCACCACCGACGAGTCGCTACCGGCCCACCGCCGCCCAGCGCCGCTTCGTCCGCGCCCGCGACCGCCGCTGCCGCTGGCCCGGCTGCCGCCGCCCAGCCCCTCGCTCCGACCTGGACCACGCCCGCCCCCACGCCGACGGCGGCCCCACCGACTGCAGCAACCTGTGCTGCCTGTGCCGCACCCACCACCGCATCAAGACCTTCGCGCCCGGCTGGGTCATCCACCTCCTCGCCGACGGCCGCCTCCTCGTCCGCACGCCCTCCGGCGTCACCCGGGTCAGCGCACCACCCGGTCTCCACCCCGACCCGCTGACCGGTTGACGGGTCCGCGGCGTGGCCGCCGGAGTGCGACGCGTGGCGGCCACCCGACAGCGTGTCCCGAGACCGTTGTCAGCCCGCGCGCCGGCGAGGACGCTGAGCGACGCGGCGCTGCCGCACGGGCACCGCCGTCTCCATCGAGAGTCCCTCTGGAGAAGGAGCGGTGCATGTACGCCCGATCGACCACCATCCACGGCAACCGCGAGGCCCTGGACGACGGGATCGCCTACGTCCGGGACGAGGTCATGCCGATGGTCCAGCAGATGGACGGCTGCATCGGCCTGTCCATGCTCGCCGACCGCGAGACCGGCCACTGCATCGTCACGACGTCCTGGCGCGACAAGGAGGCGATGCACGCCAGCGCGGAAGGCGTACGGGCCTCCCGGGAGAAGGCGGCGGCGATCTTCGGCGGCCAGCCGGAGGTGCAGGAGTGGGAGATCGCGGTCATGCACCGGATGCACGAGGCCCACCACGGCGCCTGTACCCGGGTCACCTGGATCCGCGCCGACCCCGACGTCATGGACCGCACCCTCGACGCCTTCCGCATGTCGCTGATGCCGCGGATCGAGGAGCTCCCGGGGTTCTGCAGCGTCAGCCTCATGGTGCACCTGGCCGAGGGGATGGCCGTCTCCGCCGTCACCTACGACAGCCGGCTCGACATGGAGGAGACCCGCGAGCAGGCCCGCGGACTGCGTGACGAGTTCGCCCCGGCCATGGGCATCGCCATCACCGACATCGTCGAGTTCGACCTCGTGCTGGCCCACCTGCGGGTCCCCGAGACCGCCTGACCGTGCCCGCCGGCCGGTGCCCGCCCGACCGCCGGGCACCGGCCGCAGGACCGTTGCCTCCTCCGACGAGGACGAGGAGGCTCAGGCTCGCGGCGATGCCGCAGGGGCTCGCCGCCTCCCGAGAGGAGTGGTGGCCATGTACGCCCGAACGACCACCGTGCGCGGCAACCCCGGGGCGATCGACGAGGCGACCGCCTACATGCGGGACGAGACGATGCCGCAGGTGCAGCAGATGCAGGGCTTCACCGGCATGTCCATGCTCGCCGACCGCGACTCCGGCCGCTGCATCATCACGACCGCCTGGGAGACCGAGGAGGCGATGCGGGCCACGATGGACCGCGTCGCCCCGCTGCGGTCGCGCCTGGGCACGATCCTCGGCGGCCAGCCGGAGGTGCAGACCTGGGAGATCGCCGTCCTGCACCGTGAGCACCAGGCTCCCGACGGCGCCTGTACCCGGGTGACCTGGAGCCGCACCGATCCGATGAACGTGGAGCGGATCGTCGACGCCTACAAGATGAGCCTGCTGCCCCGGCTGGAGGAGATGGACGGCTTCTGCAGCGCCAGCCTGTTGATGGACCGGCGGGAGGGCCGTGGCGCCGGCTCGGTCACCTACGCCGACCGGACCATGCTGGAGCAGTCGCGCACCAACGCGACGGCGGTCCGTGAGGAGTTCGCCGCCGCGATGGGCGCGCAGATCCTCGAGGTGGCCGAGTTCGAACTGGTCCTGCACCACCTGCGGGTGCCCGAGACCGTCTGAGGAGACCCCGGGCTGGCCGGGTCAGGCCGGCCAGCCCGGCCATCCCTCACACGACGCGGGTCAGCGCCGGCCAGAGATCGTCGGGACCGTCGGACAGCAGCCCGACCCCCAGCACCGTCGACCAGGTGAGCTCCGAGCCGGCCTCGTCCCGCCACGACCAGCACCGCCGTGTGAGGTGGTGCAGCGCGTGCTCCTGGGTGAACCCGATCGCCCCGTGCACCTGGTGGGCCAGCCGGGCGACCACCTCGACCGCCGCCCCGGCGCGCACCTTCGCCGCCGCCGCGGCCAGGACGACGTCCTGCCCGCGAGCCAGCGCCTGGACGGCGGCGTCCACCAGCGCGGTGACCGCGGTGACCTCGCCGGCCATCTCCGCCAGCTCCATCTGCACGGCCTGGAAGCGCGCGATCGGCCGGCCGAACTGCTCCCGCTCGCCGGCGTACCGCACCGTCATGTCGAGCACCCGCTCCAGCGCCGCGGACAGCTGCACCGCCCGCGCCAGCGCGAACCGGGCCCGCACCTGCGCCGCCCGTGCCGGGGTCAGCAGGGCGCCACTGGCCGGTGCGCCGCCGAGCACCAGCGACCCCCGCGGCTCCCCGGCCAGGTTCCGCGCCTCGCTGGTCGCCAGCCCCTCGGCGTCGACCAGGGCGAGGACCGCGCCCTCGATGCCCGCCGGCGCCGCCGCGAGGACGGCGACGTGCCGCGCGACCCCCGACCAGGCCACGTCGGTGGTGGTGCCGGTGAGCGTCCAGCGCCCCGGCCCGTCACCGTCGTCCACCGGCTCGGCGTGGACCACGCCGTCCGTGGCGACGGTCAGCGGCTCCTCCGGCGAGGGCAGGTCCAGGCCGGCGGCGAGCAGCGCGGGGCCGGCCACCAGCAGCTGCTCGGCCACCGGGACGGCGGCCGCGCCGGCGGCGAGCGTGCGCACGACGGCGACCGCGTCGGCGACCTCGCCGCCCGAGCCGCCGGCCTCCTCGGGCAGCCCCACCCCGGTCAGCCCGGCCGCGGCCAGGTCGGCCCAGAGGCCGGCGTCCCACGGGCGGTCGGCGGTGAGGACGAAGGGCTCGTGCGCGGCGAGGATGTCCCGGACGGTCCCGACCACCAGGTCCAGCTCGCTCACCGCAGCCCCAGCCCGCGCGCCACGATCCCCCGCAGGATCTCGTTGGTCCCGCCCCGCAGCGTGTAGCCCGGGGCGTGCAGCTGCGCCTCGGCCAGCGCCCGGCCGAGCGGGTCCGGGGAGTCCAGCGACGGGATCACCGCCACCACCCGCCGGATCTCGTCGACGACGTCGGCCTCGAACGTCGTCCCCACGTCCTTGACCAGCGCGGCGGGGAGGTCGGGCAGCTCTCCCCGGTCGAGCGCGGCCGCGATCCGCAGGGACAGCTGCCGCAGCGCCAGCAGCCGCGCCGAGAGCCGGCCGAGGGTCGCCTGCTGCGCGGTGTCGCCGGAGTCGCAGGCGCGGCGGGCGAACTCGGCGATCAGCGGATAGGTCGACAGGAACCGCTCCGGACCCGACCGCTCGAACGCCAGCTCCGCGGTCACCTGGTGCCAGCCCGCCCCCTCCTCGCCGAGCAGCATGTCGCCGGGGACGACGACGTCGTCGAACACCACCTCGTTGAAGTGGTGACCCCCGTCGAGGATGCGGATCGGGTTGACCGTGATCCCCGGCAGCGAGAGGTCCACCAGCAGCTGGGAGAGCCCGGCGTGCCGGTGCGCCGGATCCGGCGGCGCGGTGCGCACGAGCACGATCCCGTAGTGGGAGGCGTGCGCGTTCGACGTCCACACCTTCGCGCCGGTGACCACCCAGTCGCCGTCGGCGTTGCGGGTGGCCCGGGTGCGGATGGAGGCGAGGTCGGAGCCGGAGTCCGGCTCGCTCATCCCGATGACGAAGTAGCACTCCCCCGCGGCGATCCGCGGCAGGATCTCCTGCCGCTGCGCCTCGGTGCCGTAGCGCAGCAGGTTCGGCCCGGACTGCCGGTCGGCGATCCAGTGCGCCGCCACCGGCGCCCCGGCGGCCAGCAGCTCCTCGGTGACCGCGTACCGCTCCATCGCCGAGCGCTCGTGCCCGCCGTAGCGCTTCGGCCAGGTCATGCCGAGCCAGCCGCGCGCGCCCAGCTTCCGGGAGAACGCCGGGTCGACCCCGGACAGCCAGGTGTCGACGTGCGTGGTGAAGGTGCCCGCGGCCAGCTCCGCGGCGAGGAACTCCCGCACCTCCGCGCGCACCCGTTCGGCGGCCTCGGACGGCGGCGCGGGCGCCAGGCCCAGCGAGCTGCTCATGCGGCGCTATCCCCCCAGGTCGGTGACGACGTCGGTTCTACAGGCCCCCGCCGACGACGGCCTCCCCAGAGCGCGACCGGGTCACTCGCTCGTGGCGTCGTCCTCGGGATCGGGGGCGCGGGTGAGCTGGCGCAGCTCGGAGACGACGTCCCCGGCGACGGTGGCCAGCGAGCTCACCGCGCCGGTCACCAGGCGCCGCACCCCGCCGCCGTCCAGCCCGATGAGCGCGCCGAAACCGGCCGCGACGTCCACCCCGGGGAACGACGTCGCCTGGGTCTGCGCGTGTCCGTCGGCCAGCTCGGGCGACCAGCGCATCGCGTCACCGGACATCGTGATGTCACCGGTGGCACCGTCGATGGCGTCCGTCACCGGGTTCGGGGAACGTTCCATGGCCGCCTCCCGCGCCGCACGTGCCCTCCAGCGATGGTCGCGCGCCGGGGCCGTCCCGCGCTAGGGCAGCCGCGTGATCGCCAGGAGCGCCACGTCGTCGCCGCGGTCCCCACCGACGAGGTCCTCCAGAAGCTGGTCGCACAGCCGGTCGGGATCGGCCGTGGGGGGGGGGGGGGGGGGGGGGGGGGGGGGGGGGGGGGGGGGGGGGCGGGGCGGGGCCCCCCCCCCCCCCCACCTCCAGCAACGCGTCGAGCCCGACGTCCAGGTCCGCGTCGCGGCTCTCCACCAGCCCGTCGGTGTAGAGCAGCAGCGTCGCGCCCGGCGGCAGCACCCCCGCCCACTCGGCCGCCGGCGCGGGCGCAGGCGGTGCCCCGAGCATCCGGCTCGGCCGGACGTCGAGCAGCTCGGCGTGCCCCTCGGCGACCAGCAGCGGCGGCAGGTGCCCGGCCGAGGCGATGCGCAGCTGACCGGTCGCCGGGTCGAGCGAGGCGAACAGCGCGGTCGCCATCCGCTGCAACCCCAGCAGCGACCACCCCGCCTGCAGCCGGTCGATGACCGCGCTCGGGGGCGGCCGGTCGGCCAGCAGCGCCCGGTAGACGCCGCGCAGCTGCCCCATGACCGCGGCGGCGGTGATGTCGTGGCCGACGACGTCGCCGACGGCCAGCCCCACCTCGGTGCCCGGCAGCGGGACGACGTCGTAGAAGTCCCCGCCGACGTCGGCGCCGAGGCTGGCCGCCACGTACCGGACGGCGACCGCGAGCCCGGGCACCGACGGCGGCACCGGCGGCAGCAGGTTGCGCTGCAGCGTGTGCGACGTGAGCGCCTCCCGCTCGAAGCGCTGGGCCTTGTCCACGACCAGCGACACCTGCAGCGCCAGCTGCTCGGCCACCTCGACGTCCGCGGCGGTGAACGGCCCGCGCCGCCGGTCGGCGCCCAGGGTCAGCACGCCCAGCGCCCGCCCCTCCGCCATGAGGGGCACGCACACCAGCGACCGCAGGTCCAGCGACCGCGCGATCTCCAGGTGCCGCTCGTCGGTGGTGATCTCGACCAGGAACCGGTCGGTGATCTCCCGCACCCACACCGTCCGGCCCTCCACCATCGCCCGCACGCTGGGGTGCGGCCCGCTCCGGAGCGGCAGGTGGCGCTCCTGGAGCTCGGCGAGGTCGGCCTGCCGGCGGGGGTCCCCGTGCCGCGCGGCGGGCCGGGCGGGCCCGTGCTCGGTGGCGAGGTCGATGACGCAGACGTCGGCCAGCCGGGGCACCGCCAGCTCGGCCAGCCGCTCGGCGGTCTCGGTCACCCCGACGGCGGAGGCCATCAGCCGGGCCGCGTCGAGGAGGAACGCCGAGCGCCCCGCCTGCCGCGCCGTCTCCTCGTACAACCGGACCCGCTCCAGCGCCTGACCCGCCTGCCGGCCGACCGTGTCGAGCAGCTCCACGTCGGCCCGGGGCAGCGTCCCGCGCCGGCCGGGCTCGGTGAGCTCGATCAGCTCGCTGTCACCCCGCGCACCGAGCAGCAGGACCAGCGCCCCGAGGTGCCGGCTGTCGGCGTTCACCGCGACCACGACGAGCGCCTCCTGGCCGGCGTCGTCCATGGCGCGGGCGAGGTCGGGCCACACCGCCTGCAGGCCCGCGCCGAGCGGCACGGTGTGCACCCCGCCGCCGCGCACCAGCTCCGCGCCCCCGGCCGCGGCCGCCCCCATCGCGGACAGCAGCTCCTCGGGGATCCCGTCGCTGGCGACCAGCTCGACCGGCGGCATCGACGTCCCCGGGCGGTCGGCGGCGCGCCGCTCGTCGGCCAGCCACAGCCCCGCCCCGCTGGCGCCGACGGCCTCCCGCGCCCGGGTCACCACGACGTCGGCCACCTCGCGGGCGGTGGTCGCGCGGGCCAGCTCGGAGACGACCCGCTGCACCGTGTGCGACCGCGCCTCGGACTCGGCGGCCGCGCGCTGGGCGGCCAGCAGGGCGCGCTCGTACCGGCGACGCGAGGTGGCCTCGAACACCGTCGCCCGCAGCAGCAGCGGCGCGCCGGTGTCGTCGCGCACCTCGACGACGTTCACCAGGCACGGCAGCAGCGCCCCGTCGCCCCGGACGACGTCGAGCGCCACCTCCCGCACCCCGCCCTGCATCCGCAGCAGCGGCGCCATGTGGGTCTCGTAGAACACCCGGCCGCCGATGCTGAGCAGCTCCTGGAAGCGAGTGCCGAGCAGCTCCCCGGCGTCCCGGCCGGTCCACTCGCAGAAGGTGCGGTTGACCTTGACCACCCGGCCGTCCGGGAGCATGGAGACGTAGCCGCACGGCGCGCTCTCGTAGAGGTCGGCGGGGTCCTCGTCGAGCAGCCGGTACAGCCCGGCCGGGCGGTCGGGTGGCTGCGGGTCGCTGCGTTCGTCCATGGCCGGGCTCAGCAGGAGAGGAAGGCCCGGATCGCCGCCGTGGTCTCCTCCGGCGCGGACAGGTGCGGGCAGTGCCCCGTGGCGGCCAGCTGGGTGAAGACGCTGCCGGGCACCTGCGCGTGCACGTAGCGGCCCACGACCTCCGGCGCGATCGCGTCCGCGGTGCACTGCAGCACCAGCGTGGGCACGCAGACGCCGGGCAGGTCGGCGCGGTTGTCGGAGAGGAACGTGACGCGGGCGAAGTGGCGGGCGATGTCGGGGTCGGTGCGGCAGAAGCTGTTGGCCAGCTCCTCGGTGAGCTCCGGCCGGTCGGGGTTGCCCATGATCACCGGGGCCATGGCCCGCGACCAGCCGAGGTGGTTGCTGTCGAGGGAGTCCAGCAGGCCGGCGATGTCGGCGCGGGTGAAGCCGCCGGTGTAGTCGCCGTCGTCGACGTAGCGCGGGTTCGGCCCGACCATCACCAGCGCCCCGAACAGGTCGGGGGCCCGCTGCACAGCCAGGACGCCGATCATCGCGCTGACCGAGTGGCCCACGAAGACGACGTCGGTGAGCTCGAGCTCGCGGCACAGCTCGACGACGTCCGCGGCGTACCCGCGCAGCGACCCGTACTTGGCCGGGTCGTAGGCGGTGAGGTCGGACTGCCCGGACCCGACGTGGTCGAACAGGACGACGCGGTGGTCGACCTCGAACTCCGGGACGACGAAGCGCCACATCGACTGGTCACAGCCGTAGCCGTGTGCGAGGACCATGGGCCGACCGCCAGGGACGCCGCTGACGCGGACCCGGTTGCGCGTGACCACACCCACCGGCTGACGGTAACCGCATCGGACCGCCCGTGTCCCCCGCGGCCGCGACCGGAGACCGACCGCGGCGGGTGCGGCGTCCGTCGCGCGACGGGAGCGCCGTCCGCCGGGGTCGAGATCCCGTCGTCCCGGCCCGGTCGGGACGGGGAACCCTGTTGTCCGGGACGGCGGCGTCCCTACCGTCCTCGCCGTCCACGACCAACCCGACGCTGACGAGGTGCCCCATGACCGCCGCCGCGGTCCTCTCCCACCCCGCTCCCCCGACCGCCGCCGCAGCGGCTCCCCTCCCCGTCCCCGCGGCCGTCCCCGGTCCGGCCGCGGCGCACCAGCGCGTGCTGCACCAGCTGGTTCGCCGCGAGCTGCACCTGCTGGCGGAGCTGGCCGGCTGGGCACCGGCCGACGAGGCCGGCCGGACCCGGGCCCTCACCCGCCACGCCGACCTGGTGGGCCGCCTGCTGCTGCAGCACCACGCGACGGAGCGGGAGCAGCTCTGGCCGGCGCTGCTCCGGGCGCTGCCGGGGGACCGGTCCGACGCGGCCCGGCGGACCGTGGCCGACTGGACGGCGCGCACCGCCGGCCTGGACTCCCGGCTGCGCGACCTGTCCACCGCCGCCCGGCAGTGGGCCGTCGCCGGCACCCTCCCGGCACGGGACGCCTTCGCCGTCGCCTGCCTGGGGCTCGCGCGCGCCGTCGACGCGCACACCGCCGCGGAGGAGCGGGAGCTGTTGCCCCTGTTGGCCGAGCTCCCTCCCGGGGCGTGGGCTGCCGTCGCCCGGACCGCGCGCTGCGGGCTGACCCGCCGGGAGCGGCTGTTCGTCCTCGGGATGGCGCTCGAGGACGCCTGCCCCGGCGACCGCGCCCGCCTGCTCGCGGGCGTCTCCCCACTGTCCCGCCTGGCGTGGCGGCTGGCCGGGCGGGGCCGCTACCGCGCCGCCGTCGTCCGGCTGCGCGGGGCGCCCCCTGCCGCCTCCTGACCGGGACGGCCCCCTGCAGGGGCCCGCCGCGAGCCTGCGAGCGGTGGGAGGCAGGGGGTCCTTCTAGTAGCGGGAGGTGCCGCAGTCGGCGCAGCGCTTGCGCGGCGGGTGGGTGACCCCCTGGCAGTTGGGGCAGGTCCAGGCGCTGCGCTCGGGGCGCGGGCGGGTCCGCGTCCCGGAGCTGCGACGGGTCCGGCGGGAGATGGTCTGCGTCGTCATGAGTGCCTCCTCGGGTGTACGCGGACGACGCTAGGGAGGCGACGTGTCACGGAGGTGACCTCCGGGTTGCCGTCCTGATCGCCCGGTGTGACCTCGGCGGCAGCGTCAGCGCGACCAGCAGGCGGGCACCCACGTCCCGGGCGTGGGCGGGAGCGCCTGCCCCCACGGTCGGGAATGCGGGGGCACCATGGGCGTTTGCCTTGTCCCGTGCCTGTTCCGTTGCAGGACGACGCCGACAGAGAGAGCGCAGTGCCGACGACGCAGCCCGAGGTCGTTCCCCATCCGGACATCGAAGCCGAACAGCAGTACGTGAAGGAGCTCTACGGCCGCCTCGACGCGGCCCGTGACCTGGCCTCCCACCGGCTCAAGCAGGCCATCTCCTGGCCCGCGGTCGACCCGCAGGCGCTGCAGGAGCGCGACGCCACCGTGCGGTTCCAGACCGAGCGGGTCACCGCCCTCGACGCCGCCGAGGCGGGCCTGTGCGTGGGCCGCATCGACCGCAGCGAGGACGGCCCGCTCTACATCGGCCGGATCGGCCTGGCCGCCGACGACGCCGGCGGCGACCCCGCCCTCGTCGACTGGCGCGCGCCCGCGGCCCGGCCCTTCTACACCGCCACCCCGGTGCACCCGCTCGGCGTCTCCCGCCGCCGGCACATCCGCACCCGCGGGCGCACCGTCGTCCGGCTGGACGACGAGGTCCTCACCGGCGGGGTCGCCGGCTCCGACCTCACCGGCGAGGCCGCGCTCATGGCCGCGCTGGACACCGCCCGCACCGGCCGGATGACCGACATCGTCCGCACCATCCAGGCCGAGCAGGACCGCATCATCCGCGCCGACGACCGCGGCGTCCTCGTCGTCCAGGGCGGCCCGGGCACGGGCAAGACCGCCGTCGCGCTGCACCGCGCGGCCTACCTGCTCTACACCCACCGCGAGCGCCTGGCCCGCCGCGGCCTGCTCGTCGTCGGCCCGACGCCGACCTTCCTGCGCTACATCGCCGACGTGCTGCCCTCCCTCGGCGAGACCGGCGTGCTGCTGTCCGGGCTCGGCCAGCTGCGGCCCGGTCTGGACGCCCGCGGCGAGGAGGCGCCGGAGGTCGCCGCCGTCAAGGGCCGGCTGGAGATGGTCGGGGTGCTGGAGGTCGCCGTCGCCGACCGGCAGGTCGTGCCCGACGGCCCCCGCGAGCTCACGATCGACGGCTTCGCGCTGCGGCTGCGCCCCATCGACGTGCGGCGGGCCCAGGCCGCCGCCCGCAAGGCCGACCGGCTGCACAACCTCGCCCGCCCGCACTTCGCCCGCCGCATCGTCGACACGCTCGCCAAGCGCTACGCGGAGCGGATCGGCGCCGACGTCCGCGGCGGGGTGAACCTGCTCGACCGGGAGGACCTCGCCGCCCTGCGCAAGGAGGTCGCCGAGGACCACGCCGTCCGCGCGCTGGTCGAGGAGCTGTGGCCGGTGCTCACCCCCGAGCGGCTGCTGCGCGACCTCTACGCCGACCCGGCCCGCATCGAGCGCGCCACCCCGGAGTGGGACGACGCGACGCGGGCGCTCCTGCACCGGCCGCGCACCGCAGCGTGGACGCCGGCCGACGTCCCGCTGCTGGAGGAGGCCGAGGAGCTGCTCGGGTTCGACGACAGCGCGCAGCGCGCCCGCGCCGAGCGGGACCGCCGCCGCCGGCTGGCCGAGGCCCAGGAGACCCTCGACGTGCTGCACGGCTCGCGGTCGGTCGACCTGGAGGACGAGCACCTCGAGGCCGAGGTGCTCAGCGCCGGCGACCTGATCGGCGCCGAGGAGCTGGCCGAGCGGCACCAGGCGGTCGACACCCGCACCACCGCGGAGCGGGCAGCGGCCGACCGCACCTGGACCTTCGGCCACGTCGTCGTCGACGAGGCCCAGGAGCTCTCCCCCATGGCGTGGCGGCTGCTGGTCCGCCGCTGCCCGACCCGGTCGATGACCGCCGTCGGCGATCTCGCGCAGACGGGCACCCTGGCCGGCGCGTCGGCGTGGGCCTCGACGCTGGAGCCGCACGTCGGGGACGCGTGGCGGCTGGAGGAGCTGACCGTCAACTACCGGACGCCGGCCGAGATCATGGCCGTCGCCGCCGACGTGCTCGCTGCCGGCGGCACGGGCGCGACCGCGCCGCGGTCGGTCCGGCCGGGCACCGAGGCCCCGTGGGCCGAGGTGACCGGCGCCGGGCAGCTGACCGGCCGGGCCGCCGACGTGGTGGCCGGGTGGGCGCGGCACGAGGGCACCACCGCGGTCATCGTGCCGGCCAGCCGGGTGGCCGAGGTCGCCGCCGCGCTCGCCGAGCGGGTGGACGGCGTCTCCTCCGGTCCCGACGCCGACTCCTCCCTCGGCCCGGTGGTGATCACCCCGACCGAGGCCAAGGGCCTGGAGTTCGACGCGGTGCTGCTGGTCGACCCGCAGGGGGTGCTCGACGAGGGGGTGCGCGGCCACAACGACCTCTACGTCGCGCTCACCCGCTCGACGCAGCGGCTCGGCGTCCTCTCCCCCGGCCCGCTGCCCGCGGAGCTGGACCGGCTCGGCTGAAGCCCGCCGGGGCCGGCGTCGTCCGGCCCCGGTTCAGCGGCGGACGGTGGGGTGCCCGGCGGGGCGGTGCCGCCGGTGCACGTGGGCGAGCGCCTCGGTGACGGCGGCGAGCAGGGCAGCGCCGATGAGCACGAGCACGCCGAGGCCGACCAGACCCATGCCGCCGGTGGTGGCGAGGTCGATCTCGGCCCAGACCAGGCCGACCACGAGCATCAGCAACCCGACGACGCCGGCCAGCGGTGCCAGCCACCTGCCCATCCCGAACCTCCCCCGGGAACGCCTTCCCCCGGCGATCCCGGCCCGATGACACCACGGACCGGGCTGACCCGGTTCCGGCACCGGCGCGCCCGCCACGCTGCGCGACCGGGCGACTGCGGCGGTTACGCCGTGGTGCCGTGCACGCGCAGGACCACGCCGCTGGCCGGCCGGGCGGGGACGCGCCGCAGCGAGATCGTGAGGTCCTGCTCCGGGAGGTCGACCTGCAGGCGGGCCAGCCGGACGGCGAGCGCGGCCAGCACCGCCACGGTGACCTGCTCGCCCGGGCAGCGGTGGTTGGTGCGCGGGTCGCCGGCGCCCTGCGGCACGAGCTCGAACGCGCCGATCTCCCGGTCGAGGAAGCGCTCGGGCCGGAACGCGTAGGGGTCGCCCCACAGGTCGGCGTCGTGGTCCTGGCCGTAGAGGTCCAGCAGCACCATCGCGCCGGCCGGGATGCGCTCGCCGTCCCACTCCACCGGGTGCGGCGCCCGCCCGCCGATGAACGGCGCGAACGGGTAGAAGCGCCGCACCTCGTGCGCCCACGCCGTGGCGAACGCGGGGTCGCCCGCGGCCAGCCGCTCCCGGTGGTGCGGCCACCGGGCCAGCGCGTGCCCGGAGAACGCCACGAACCAGCTGATCGCCACGGTCGGCCGGACGACGTTGAGGATCTCCACCGCGGCGACCCGCGGGTCCAGCTGCTCGCCGTCGGCGTCGCGGTGCCGGGCCACCACGGAGACGACCGACCCCTCCGGCACCGAGGCCGCACCGCTGCGCACGTCCTCCACCAGCCGGGCGAGCCACGCCTCGCGCCGTCCCCGTGACCGCCGGGCGCGCCAGTGCCGGGGACCGGCGGTGGCGAACCCGTCGACCAGCGCGGTCAGGTCGCGGGCGACCGCGGCCACCTCGTCGTCGGCCAGGGGGACGCCGGCCCAGTCGCAGACCGCCCGGGTGAGCACCACCCGCGCCTCCTCGAAGAGGACGACCTGCTCCCGGTCCACCCAGCCGGGCACGGCGGCGTCCCACGCGGCGGTGACCCGCTCGACCAGCGCGGAGACACGGGCGTCGTCCATGAGCAGGGCCACGAACATCGCCTTGCGCACGCGGTGCTCGTGCCCGTCGAGGGTGTGCACCGCGCCCTTGCCGAACAGGGTGCCCTGCACCGGCTCGGGGATGGCGTGCGCCCGGCGGACGTGGTCCTCGTCGTAGAGGAAGCGGGCCGCCTCCGGGCCCTCGATGCCGAACGCCGGCAGCCCGCCCAGCCGGGTGGCGACGGTGCGCCGGCCGAGTCGCCGCCGCTGGTCGGGCAGCCAGGCATAGCCCTGGGCGAGAAACCGGACGGTGGAGTCGAGGCGGGGACGGCGCACGAGGGGGACCCTGCCCAGCCGGCGGCCCGCTCCAACCCTCATCCCGGGCGCTGCTGCTGCAGGCGGTCGTCCTCGACGTCGGTCGCGCCGTCCGCCGGTGCCGGACCGCGGGCCGCGCCGCAGTCGGGTGAGCCCAGCCGGCGCAGCAGCGCGGCCACCTCCCCCGTCGCCGACGTGCCCGTCTCCGGGGGCATCGCCTGCTCCACCGTCCGCAGCGCCTCGGCCAGCGCCCGCTCCTCCTCGTTGAGCAGGCCGCGGTAGGCCGGGTCGAGCAGGTAGCCGGTCGGCGGGGTGGACAGGCAGCCGATCAGGTCCAGCAGCACCTCGAGCAGGCGGGCCGCCTCCGCCGGGGGCGCGCCCGCGGGCGACATGGCGACGGTCTCGACGTCCCGCTCCCACAGCCGGGCCCGCGCGGGGTCCTCCCGCAGCGCGAGGACGGTGCCGCTGCGCCGGCGGGGTGTGGCACTGCGGCCCTGGGCGGCGCTGCGCACCTGGTGGGCGATGCGGATCAGGTCGTCGTCCTGCATGGAGGCGCCGACGAACAGGACGTGCCGGGTGAGCAGCAGCGAGTGCAGCACCCCGGCCAGCGCGGCCCGCGAGTCCCCGAACTGCAGGTACTCGTCGCGGGTCAGCACGATGCTCTCCGGGTGCGCGGCGTCCCCGTGCAGCTTGAGCAGCCAGGGCCGGCCGGGCTCGGCCTCGTCGAAGGGCAGCACCGCGAGGTCCCGGCCGATGTCGGCGGCGGCCAGCTCCACCAGCGGGTCGTAGTTGGTGGTGACGAACTCCTGCACGGGCAGGTCGGCGATCAGCGCGTGCGCCAGCGCGTACCGGGCGGGGCCGAACCGCTCCTTGACGAAGGACTCCAGTCGCTCGCGCCCGAGCTCCCGGGCCAGCAGCGCCGCGGCGTCCTGGGCCGGCAGCCGCGCCAGGCCCTGGCGCAGCTCCCCGGTCAGCCCCGAGTGCTCGGCCAGCTCGTCGAGCAACTGCTCCCAGGTGGGCAGGCCGGCCGCCGCGCTCACCCCGGCGCCGACGAACGCGGCCAGCTGGCCCCGGCGGGCCCGCTCCCCGAGGTCCTCCGCCAGTTCCCGCAGGTGCCGCGGCAGGTGCCAGCTGTCCTCCTCGCCGCGGCGGACCCGCTGGGCGGCAGCGAGGTCGCTGGGCCCGTGCAGCACCAGCGCCACGTCGAAGCCGTGCTCCGCGGCGGCCTCCCGCAGCACGGGCAGCAGCTGCTGCAGCAGCGTGCCGCGCCGGCCGGCCGCCGCGCCCCAGCCGGTGCCCAGCGCCGGCAGCGCCACCAGCCGGCGGGCCCGGCCGAGCACCGGTGCGGAGACCTCCCGGTCCGCGACTCCGGCCAGCGCCGCCCGGGCGCCGTCCAGCAGCCACGGCAGCGCGTCGTCGGAGTCCAGCTCCCCGTCGTCGACGGTGTCCACCAGCCACAGCCGCCGCGCGCCGTCGCCGGGCACCTGGAGCACCCGCTCGTCGCCGTCCCACCGCAGGTCCAGGCAGAGACCGGCGTCGTCCTCGCTGAGCACCAGGCCCGGAGGCAGCAGCTCGCGCCAGCCGCTGCTCACCCGCAGGGAGCGGTCGGTCGGCACAAGGACGTCGTCGCAGACCAGCCGGCGGAGGTCCGCCCCCACGACGAAGACGTGTCCACTCACGCAACCGGGGTTGCCCACCCCGGTGCGCGGTAACCGGAACGAGCCCGACCGGCTCGCCCGCCGGTCAGGCGGAGCCGCAGCCCCCGGCGCCGCAGGCGCACCCGGCACACCCCGCCGGCCGGGCGGGGGCCGGCGGCCGGGCGGCGATCGCCCGCAGGTTCAGCGCGCCCACCAGCAGGAACACCCCCAGCAGGCCGACGCCGAGCGCGGCCACCACCGCGGCGCCGTCGGCGGCGCGGCTCCAGGAGGTGGCGACGCCGGTCACGACCAGCAGCGCGGTGACGAGCACGGCCCACACCAGCGCGGCCTGCGCGTTGCGGCGGAGGGCGCCGCCGCGGGCGAGCAGCACCAGCGCCCCGGTGAGCAGCGCGGCCGGCACACCGACCAGCAGCACCCAGCCGGCCACGCCCGTCGACAGCGCGGCCACGACCACGGCCGCCAGCCCGGCGACGGCGACCGCCGCACCGGCACCGCGGCCGCGCCCGGGGGTGCGGGCCGGCAGCAGGCCCCGGACGGCGGCCAGGACCCCGATCGCGCCGAGCAGCAGACGGGCCCCGCCGCCGTCCCAGAACACCGCGACCGCCGCGAGGACCACGAGCGCCAGCCCGCCGGCCAGCCACCACGGCCAGGTCCGGCGCGCCGCCTCCGGGGTCGTCCGCTCCGCTGTCAACACCGATCCGCCGTCCACCACGGGTGCCAGTGTCCCCCACGCCCGCCGGTCCGCCCCCGTGTGACCGGCCACGCCCCCCACACCGCTCCGGCCAGCGGCGCAGCGGGTTCCGTGTCACGCTCCCCTCCGGGGGTCGTGGCGGAAGGAGCCGGGCGATGAGCGGGCGCGGGACGATGGGGTCGGCCGCGGGCGCTGCCGACAGGGCGGGCAGCAGCGACGCCCTCGAGCACCTGGCCCGGGTGGGCCTGATCGCGTACGGGGTCGTGCACGTGCTGCTGGCCTGGCTGGCGCTGCAGCTGGCCTGGGGCGGCGGCGGGCAGGAGGCCTCGCAGTCCGGCGCGATGGCCACCCTCTCCGACTCGCCGGTCGGGAAGCCGCTGCTGTGGGTCATCGCGCTCGGCATGATCGCGTTGGCCGTCTGGCAGGCGGCGGAGGTCCTGCGCTGGCGCGGCGGGCTGTCCGCCTCGGGCGACGCCCGCAAGAAGGCGGTCAAGAAGATCGTCAAGTCGGTCTCGAAGGTCGTCGTCTACCTCGCGCTGGCGGTGCTGGCACTGCGCTTCGCCACCGGCGGCGGGCAGTCCAGCTCCGGACAGCAACAGCAGCAGACCGCCGGTGTCTTCGGCTGGCCCGGCGGCCGGTGGCTGGTCGGCATCGTCGGGCTGGTGGTCGTCGGCGTCGGCTTCTACCACGTCTACAAGGGCCTCTCGAAGCGCTTCCTCAAGCAGATCGACCTCGCCGAGGCCTCGCCGAAGGCGAGGTCGCTGGTCGAGAAGCTGGGCATGATCGGGTTCCCCGCCAAGGGGGTCGCGCTCGCGCTGGTCGGCGCGCTGCTGGTCTACGCCGCGGTCACCTTCGACCCGTCCAAGGCCTCGGGCCTGGACGGCGCGCTGCGGACCATCCTCGAGGCGCCCTTCGGGCAGTGGCTGCTCACGCTGGTCGCGATCGGCATCGCCGCGTTCGGCGCGTTCTGCTTCGTCCGGGCGCGCTACCCCGAGCGCACCTGAGCCGCCGGCTCGGACCCCGGTAGCCGCCGGCTCGGGGTCCGGGGGCGGCCGGCTCAGGTCCGCGGGCCGCCGGCGACGTAGATGACCTGTCCGGAGACGAAGCCGGCGCCCTCGCTGACGAGGAACGACACGGTGTGCGCGATGTCCTCGGGCTGGCCGGCGCGGTTGACCGGGATCGCCGCGGCGCGCTTGGCGACGTAGGGCTCCCACTCCTCACCGATCCGCGCGGCGGTCGCCCGCGTCATCTCGGTGACGATGAACCCCGGCGCGATCGCGTTGGCGGTGACGCCGAACCGGCCGAGCTCGATCGCGAGGGTCTTGGTGAACCCCTGCAGCCCGGCCTTGGCCGTCGCGTAGTTGACCTGGCCGCGGTTGCCCAGCGCCGAGGTGCTGGAGAGGTTGACGATCCGGCCCCACCCGGCGTCCACCATGTGCTTCTGCACCGCCCGGGTCATCAGGAACGAGCCGCGCAGGTGCACGTGCATGACGACGTCCCAGTCGGCGTCGGTCATCTTGAACAGCAGGTTGTCCCGGGTGACACCGGCGTTGTTCACCAGCACGACCGGCGGGCCGAGCTCGGCGGCGATCCGCTCGACGGCGGCCTCCACCTGGGCCGCGTCGCCCACGTCGGCCCCCACAGCCAGCGCCCGCCCGCCCGCGGCCTCGATCGCGGCCACGGTCCCGGCCGCGTCGTCCTCCCGCAGGTCGAGCACCGCCACGGCGAACCCGTCGGCGGCCAGCCGCTGGGCGGTGGCGGCGCCGATGCCGCGGGCGGCACCGGTGACGACGGCGACGCGGGAGGTGGACTCGCTCATGCCGGGGTCTCCTCGGGTGGTCGGGGCTCCTGGCGCATCCTGCCCGGAGCCCCGACCCACGCGCGAGGGATCGGCGGCTACACCCGCTCGAACAGCGCGGCCAGGCCCTGCCCGCCGCCGATGCACATCGTCTCCAGGCCGTACCGGGCGTCGCGGCGGTCCATCTCGCGCAGCAGGGTGGCGAGGATGCGGCCACCGGTCGCGCCGACCGGGTGCCCGAGGGAGATGCCGGAGCCGTTGACGTTGGTGCGCTCCCAGTCGGCGTCGGTGAAGCCCCACTCGCGCGCGACGGCGAGCACCTGGCTGGCGAACGCCTCGTTGAGCTCGATCAGGTCGACGTCGGCGAGCTTGACGTCGGCCAGCGCCAGCGCCTTGGCCGTGGCCGGCACCGGGCCGATGCCCATCGTCTTCGGTGGCACGCCGCCGACGCCCCACGAGACCAGCCTCGCCAGCGGGCGCAGGCCGAGCTCGGCGGCCTTCTCCGGTGAGGTCACCACGCAGATGGCCGCGCCGTCGTTCTGCCCGCTGGCGTTGCCGGCGGTGACGGTGGCGTCGGGGTCGTCCTTGCCGAGGATCGGGCGCAGCTTGGCGAGGGTCTCGACGCTGGAGTCGGGGCGGATGTGCTCGTCGCGGTCGACGACGGTCTCGCCCTTCCGCGACTTCACCGTCACCGGCACGATCTCGTCGGCGAACCGGCCGGCCTCGGTGGCGGCCGCGGCCCGCTGGTGGCTGCGGACGGCGTACTCGTCCTGCTCCTGGCGGCCGATCGAGTACTCGCGCCGCAGGTTCTCCGCGGTCTCCAGCATGCCCCCGGGCACCGGGTGGTTCTGGCCGCCGGCGGTGACCCGGCCGCGGGCCAGCCCGTCGTTGAGCAGCACGCCGGGACCGGCCTTGACCCCCCAGCGCATCGCGGTCGAGTAGAACGGCGCGTTGCTCATCGACTCCGCGCCCCCGGCGAGGACGACGTCGGCGGCGCCGGACTGCACCTGCATCGCCGCGTACACGACCGCCTGCAGGCCCGAGCCGCAGCGCCGGTCGATCTGCAGACCCGAGGCGGTCACCGGCAGGCCGGCGTCCAGGGCGGCGACGCGGCCCAGCGCCGGGGCCTCCATCGTCGGGTAGCAGTGGCCGAGCAGGACGTCGTCCACCGACTCCGGCGGCAGCCCGGTGCGCTCCATGACGGCACGGATGACCGTCGCGGCCAGCTCCTGCACGGGTACGTCGCGGAGTGAGCCGCCGAAGCCGCCCACCGGGGTCCGCAGGGGCTCGCAGATGACCGCATCACGCACGGGGTCCTCCTCGTCAGTCCACGTCAGCGGCCCTCAGTGTCCTCTCCTCGGCCGTCCGCCGGGGCGGCGGCCTCCGCACATGCCGACGGCGGCCGGCCCCTCGCCGCTGCGAGGGACCGGCCGCCGCGTGCGCGTGCGGGGTCAGGGCACGGTCAGCCGGCCAACTGGGCCGCGAACTCCCCCTCGAACGCCTCCTGGACGACGGTGGCGCCGCCGGGGACGTCGGCCGGCCGGAGGATGTAGCTCTGGGTGCTGGGCGACACCCCCAGCTCGAAGCCCGTGATCGGCACGATGAGGCCGCCCGTGTCGACCTCCTCCAGCTCGTTGAACGCGGTGAGCACGCCCTCGCGGGTCAGGTCGCCGCTCTCGCAGGCCGCGTCGAGCACCTCGTTCATCGCCGTGGCCATGCCCAGGCCGAGCAGCGCCCCGAGGCTGGGGTTGGTCGCCTCCGGGTAGGCGGCCTGGTACTGCTCGAGCTCGGCGGGGTGCTGGTCCCACGCGGAGATCGGCGAGGCGACGTAGAGGTTGTCCTTGAGCGCCTGCGCGGCCGGCCCCTGCAGCAGACCGGGGGCGAAGACCGGGTTGCTGCCGAGGATCGGCACGTTGAGGCCCTGCGCCGCGGCCACCGCCGCCGCGGACGCGGTCTGCGCCGGTGCGACGGTCAGCGCGATGGCGTCGACCCCTGCCGCCGCGAACTGGGTGATCTGGGCGGTCATGTCCTGGTCGGTGGCCTTGATCTGCGCCGGGATGATCGTCAGGTTGCGCGCCTCGGCCACCGCCTCGCTGCCGGCCAGGCCGTTCTCCCCGTACTCGCCCTCGAAGTAGATGTGCCCGACGGTGGCGCCGTCCTGGAGCAGGCCCTGCTCGAAGAGGTAGTCGTACCCGTTGGCGATCTCCACGTCGTAGGTGGCGCCCATGACGCCGGTGCCGGGGATCTCGGTGAGCGTCCGGCCCCACGCGGACGGGAAGTTCACGATCTGGTCGGCCTCGTACTCCGGGGCCAGCGCGGTGTTGATCGGCGAGCCGATCGTCTGCTGCATCGCCAGGATGCCGTCCTTCATCCCGCTGTAGAGCTGGACGCCGTTCTGGGGGACGTAGCCGGTGTCCTGGACGTCCAGCTCGACGTCGTAGGTGTCGCAGACCTGGTGGTCCTGCCAGTACAGCGTGTTGGCGTTGGTGATGTCGGTGCCGAGCGCCGCGAAGACGCCGGTCAGGTCAGTGAGGACGCCGAGCCGGATCGTGGTGCCCTCGATCCCGATGTCGGTCGCGACGTCCCCCGCCTCGCCGCCGCCGCCACCGCTCCCGCTGTCCGGTGCCTTCGTGCTGCAGCCGGCGGCGGTCACGACCACGGCGGCGGCCAGGACCGCCGCCCCGCGAACGTTCTTCCCTGCTCTCATGTGGTGCTGCTCCCTCGTGCCGGTGGATCGGATGGGGCGGGGCTGGTGGGACTGCCGTCCGGGCCCGGTGACGGGCCCCGACGTTCTCCGCCGCCGGGATCGCGGCCCCGGCGGCGGAAGCGATGGGCGATCCCGGCGAGGCCGGCCGGCTCGAAGATGACGACGAGGATGATCGCGGCGCCGTAGAGGTAGCGGGCCGCGAGGCTGGCCGACAGCCCGCCCTCGCCGGCGCCGCTCACCAGGGGCAGGACGTCGGCGTACTGCTGGAACGCCAGCGGCAGCGCGGTGACGAACAGGGCGCCCAGCACCGCGCCGCCCACCGAGCCCAGCCCGCCCAGGACGATCATGGCGAGGTACTGGATCGAGACGACCAGCGTGAACGACTCGGGCGCGATGCTGCCGATCGACAGCGCGTACATGACGCCGGCCAGCCCGCCGTACATGGAGCTCACCAGGAAGACCCGGGCCTTGTACGCCTGGACGTTGACGCCCATCACCGAGGCGGCGACCTCGCTGTCCCGCAGCGTCTGCAGCGCGCGGCCCGGCCGGCTGCGCAGCAGGTTGCGGGCGAACACGTACGCGGCCAGCGCCAGGACCAGGCCGAGGTACCAGAGCCGCTCGGCCTCGCGGAACGGGACGCCGAGGACGAACAGCAGCGGGTCGGAGTTGCCGAAGGTGAACCCGAACAGCGAGAACTCCGGCGCCGAGCGGCCGTTGAACCCCCCGGTCACCGGCGTCCAGGTGTTGAGCAGGTGGGTGCCGATGAAGACCAGCCCCAGCGAGGCGACGCCGAGGTAGATGCCCCGGAGCCGGGCCGCGATCGGGCTGAACAGCAGCCCGGCGAGACCGGCCAGGAGCACGCCGACGACCATGCCGATGATCGGCGGCAGCCCGAGCCCCTGCAGCCCGGCCCGGGTGCCCAGGCCGCCGGACTCCCCGGAGACGTAGACGTAGCTGACCGCCCCGATCGCGAGGAAGAAGGCGTGCGCGAGCGACAGCTGCCCGGTGGTGCCGACGAGCAGGTTGAGCCCGATCGCCCCGACCGCCGCCCCGAACACCGCGAAGCCGGTGCGCAGCCAGAACTCCTCCACGTACAGCGGGAGGACCAGCAGGACCACCAGGCCGGCGGCCAGCAGGAGCGGCCGCAGCAGCGAGCGTCGCCGGGCGGCGGGCGGGCCGGCGGCGTCGCGGCCCGCCCTGCCCCGCACGGCCGGGATCGTCTGCTCAGACACGGGTCAGCTCCTTCGTGCCGAAGAGCCCCGACGGCCGGACCAGCAGGACGGCGATCATCACGACGTAGGGCACGACCTCACCGAACCCGCGGCCCAGGAAGAGCAGCTGGTCCTGGTAGCCCGCGGCGAAGGACTCGGCGAGCCCGATCAGCAGCCCGCCCACCAGCGCGCCACCGGTCGAGTCCAGTCCCCCGAGGATCGCCGCCGGGAAGGCCCGCAGGGCCACGGTGTAGGCGGCCGCGCTGACGCCGGGGGTCGGGGCGCCGACCAGGAACAGCGCGGCGACCGCGGCGAGGACGCCGGCGACGACCCAGGCCAGCGCGGACACCCGCCCCTGCCGGATGCCCATGAGGGCCGCCGCCTCGCCGTCCTCGGCCGAGGCGCGCATCGCCACGCCCCAGCTGGAGTACTTGTTCGCCACGAAGAACACGACGATCAGCAGCCCGGCGACGACCATCGCGATGAGCCGGTTCTGGCTGATGCCGATCCCGAGGATCCGGACCGACTCCCCGCCCCACGGGTGCGGCACGTTGAGGATGTCGGGGCCGATCCGCCGGATGAGCTCGGTCAGCAGGATGATCTCGACGCCGATGGTGACGATCGCCAGGCTGATGACCGGCGCGCCCCGGAGCTGGTTGATGACCAGCCGCTCGATGATCAGCGCGGCCAGCGCGGTCACCACGATCCCGGTCAGGACGGCGAGCGAGAAGCCGAGCGGACCGGACAGCCGCGCCATCGTGTAGGCGCCCAGCAGCAGCAGCGACCCCTGCGTGAAGCTGACGACCTCGCTGGCCTTGAAGATGATCACGAAGCCGAGCGCGATCAACGCGTAGATGGCGCCCAGCGAGATGCCGTTGAGCAACAGGGACAGGAACTGGTTCACGGCTGGCTCCCCGGGGCCTCGGTGGACTGGCGGGCGACCGCGTCGGAGGGGCTGTCCTCGTCGCCGGAGCCCAGGTACGCGCGGATGACCTCCGGGTCGGACTGCACCTCGGCGGGGGTGCCGTCGGCGATGCGGCGCCCGAAGTCGAGCACCGTGACCCGGTCGGCCAGCGACATGACCATCCCCATGTCATGCTCGACGAGGACCACCGAGATGCCCAGCGCCGAGCGGATCTCCCGGATGGCCTCGCCCATCCGGGCGGTCTCCTCCGCGTTCATGCCGGCGACCGGCTCGTCGAGCAGGAGCAGGCGCGGCTCGATGCACAGCGCCCGGGCGACCTCCACCCGCTTCTGGTCGCCGTAGGACAGCACGCCCACCGGGGTGTGCAGCTTGCTGCCGAGGTCGAGGAACTCGGCGATCTCGCGGATCCGCTCCCCGTGCCGCCGGCCCTCGCGCGTGGCCCGCGGCAGCCGCAGCCCCGAGGAGAGGAACCCGGCCTTGGTGAGGTGGTGGCGGCCCAGCATGAGGTTCTCGGCGACGGTCTGGGCGCCGGAGAGGGCGATGTTCTGGAAGGCCCGGGCCACGCCGACGCCGGCGATCTGGAACGGCCGCATCAGGTCCAACCGCGCGTCCCCGAACCGGACCTCGCCCTCGGCGGCCTTGTAGACCCCCGACAGCACGTTGAACAGCGTCGACTTGCCGGCCCCGTTCGGGCCGATGATCGCGTGGATCGCCCCCGGGGCGACGGTGAAGGACACGTCGTTGAGCGCCCGGATCGCGCCGAAGCGGACGCTGACGTGGGAGACCTCCACCGGCGGGACGTCGGACCGCGTCTGTGTCTCGTCGGTGCCCGCCGCGGTCACGCGGTCCACCGGGAGAGGGTGCGGCGGGGGGCCCGCTCGGGCCGCGGTCCCGTCTCGGCGCTGCCGTGGCCCAGGTAGAGCCGCTGCACCTCGTCGGTCCGGGCGAGGTCCGCCGCGGCCCCGGAGAGGGAGACCCGGCCGACGTCGAGCACGTAGGCCCGATCGGCCACACCGAGGGCCATCGTGGCGTTCTGCTCGACCAGCAGCACCGCCGTCCCCTGCCGGTTGATCTCGGCGACGACCTCGCCGATCTGGCCGATGATCCGGGGCGCCAGACCCAGCGAGGGCTCGTCGAGCAGCAGCAGCTTCGGGCTGGCCATGAGCGCCCGGCCGATGGCGAGCATCTGCTGCTCCCCGCCGGAGAGCAGGCCGGCCCGCTGGGAGCTGCGCTCGCGCAGCACCGGGAACAGGTCGTGCACCCGGGCGTGCGCCGCGGCCTTGGCGGCGCGGTCCCGGTTGCCCATCCCCCCGGCGCGGAGGTTCTCCTCGACGGTGAGCCGGCCGAAGATCCGCCGTCCCTCCGGGACCTGGACGATCCCGCGGCGCACGATCTGCGCGGCGTCCCGGTGGGTGACGTCGGCGTCGTCGAAGCGCACCGTGCCCTCGTCGACCCGGCCGCGGTGCAGCCGCAGGGTGCCCGAGATGGTGCGCAGCAGCGTGCTCTTGCCGGCGCCGTTGCTGCCCAGGACCGCGACGACGGCCCCGTCGGGCACCTCCATGGAGATCCCGCGGACCGCCTGGACGGCGCCGCCGTACGTGACCCGGAGGGAGTCGATGGTCAGCATCGGAGCGCGGGCTCCCCGACGGTCGTCGGCATGCCGCAGTGTGATCTGGAGCACATGGCCGGTCACTGTAGGGGGACCGCGGGCGGAAAGCGCACACATCACGCCCGGCGTGGCCGTCAGGTGACCTGTGTCCCCCGACCGGAGGACGAGAGCACGGGAGAGGGGCCGCTCAGGCGGCGCTGCCGGCCCCCGGCTGGACCTGCTCGACGGCCAGCAGCTCCCACAGACCGGTGATCTGCAGGGGGCGGATGACCGCCCGGCCGGAGGCGAGCACCCGCAGCCGGACGCCGTCCTCCTCGCCCCGTCGGTGGGCACCGGCCAGCACGCACAGGCCGGCGGAGTCGAGGAAGGTCACCGCGTCGAGGTCGACGACGATCTCGCCGGCGCCGGCGGCGAAGGCGTCGTCGACGGCGTCCCGGAGCGCGGGCGCGGTGGAGGAGTCGACCTCACCGCTGACGGCGAGGCGGACGGAGGTCGCGGACCGGGCGACGTCGATGGTGACGAGGTCGCCGGTCGGAGGGAGGGAGGTAGCGGTCACGGTTACGCCTCTCGCGGGAGAGCGAACCCGTACGGAGAACCCCGGGAGGATCAGCCGGGGTGCGGCGCGGAGTCCGGCACTGGGCCACGGCTGACTGTTGAACCGCTCCACTGACCGTAGGGACCACGACGCCCAGAAGCAAGACCGTGCCGCAGGCGGGCGATCACCGGCGGTGCCGGTGCCGGGGATACTGGACGTCGTGTCGAGGCGGTTGATGGTCTGGGGCGGGGTCTGGGCGGTCGTCACGGTGGCGGCCTTCCTCCTCCTGGATCCGGTGCTCGCCGCCTTCATCGCCATCCTCGGCCTGTGCGGCTGGGTGGTCGCGCTGCTGTCCGCGGACTGGGACAGCCACCCCACCTTCGAGGAGCGCGAACTGGCGCGCGCCCGCCGCCGCGCGGCCCAGCGGGAGAAGAACGCCGACGCGCGCGCCCGCGACCGCGCCCGGTGGGAGGCCCACCAGCAGCGGAAGGCCGGCCGCTCCTCCCGCTGAGCCGGCTCGCGTCGACGGCTCCGTAATCCGCTCGACGGCCCCTGCGTCCCCGTCCTACCGTCCTCCGCATGCGGTCCTGACCTCGCCCCGAGCGACACGCACCGCGGGTCGAGCCACCGGCTCCCCGCCGTCCGCCCGCCGTCCGCGGGCACCCTCCCCCTGCAGCCGGCTGCCGCCTGCCCGGTGGCGGCCCCGCCCTCCTCCGGAGGTCTGCCTTGTCACGCCCGCACCGACCCCTCGACGGCGCGGCGGCCACCGCCCGCGCCCAGCTCCCGGAGACCGAGGCCGCCGCGTTCGACCGCCTCGCCTCCGCCGTCCTCGCCCTGCCGGGCGCCGCACTCGGGGCCACCCTCCGCGCCCAGCTGCCCGGCCCGGCCGGCATCCGCTGGCTGCACCAGGAGGGGCTGCCCCCGACCGCCCGGGCCGCCGGCCTCACCGCCGGGCAGTGGCTGTCCCTGTACCGCTGCTGGGCCGGCACCCGGCACGCGCCGGCCGCCGGCGCGCCGGCCGTGCGCGGTGGGGGCCGGCCGTCGTCCGCGCACGGTCACGCACCCGGGGCGATGGCCGTCCCGCGCTGGGGCTCCTGAAGGACCCCTTGCCCCCACCGCTCGCAGGCTCGCGGTGGGACCCTGCAAGCGGGCCGCTAGGGTCGCTGCGGTCAGGGTGCGACGCCGTCCTCCGCGGCCAGTTCCCCGGCGCGGTCGGGCTCCGCGAACGCCTCGGCCAGCGCCTGCCGCAGCGGCCACGCGCCGGCCCGCCACGCCAGCGCCCGGCCCAGCGCGGCCGGCGTCCCGTCCACGTGGTCGACCTCCGCCCCCGGCCACCACGGCACCGCCCGGCCGCCGACCCGCAACGGCTCGTGGACGGCGACCACGCCGTCCAGACCGCCCGGCCCGCCGAGGCCGAGTCGGGCCGCGGCCAGCGCGGCCCCCGGCACGTCCGCCCAGGCCAGCCGGCGCACCGGGGTGCTCTCCACCGCCGCGCGCACCACCTCACCGGCCAGCGGGAGGTCCAGCAGGTCGGCCACGGCCCCCGGCGCGCCGCCGGCCGGGACCAGCGCCCCGTCGACCAGCGGCTGCAGCCAGGGCGCGTCCAGCACGACGGCGTCGCCGGCCGGCACGACCCGGTCCGGCGCCACGCGCACCTGGTCCGGCGGGTCGACGTCCACGCCGTCCAGCGCCTGCGCCAGGCGGGCGTGGACGGTGCGCAGCACCGCGGCGGGCACCGTCCGCCGCGGGTCGCCGAGCCGGTCGAGGAGGTCGAGAGCGCCGTCGACGTCGGCGAGCACGTCGGCCACGGTCGCCGGCGGTCGCAGCAGGTCCAGCACGGCCGCGTCGGCCTGTGCGGGTTCGTACAGTCCCTGCAACTCCGTGCTGCCCGGGTGCCGCACCCGGTCCGGACGCCGCCCGTCGAGCACGGGGTGGGTGGACAGCCACCAGCGCAGGTACCCGGGCACCGCGACCCCGTCGAGCACGACGTCGGCCCAGGCCGCGGCCGGCAGCGCGGCCAGCAGCCGCAGCGCCCGGGGCCAGTCGGCGACCAGCTCCAGGTCGCGGACGGCGGTCACCGGCGGCCACGACGGCAGCGGCGCCTCGGCCGGGAGCCGGTCCAGAGCGGCGTCGGCCCAGTCCCGGGCGCCGTCGACGTCGAGGTCGTCGGGGTCCTCGGCGGAGACGAGCGCGAAGCCGTCCAGCACGCCGACCGCCCGCAGGACGGCGGGGTCGGCGCTTCCGGAGGGGGCGAGCGCACCCAGGGCACCGGGCTCCAGGACGGCGGCGAACGGCGAGCCGGGCAGCACCAGCTCCCCCGCCGGCGCCCACCCGCCGTCGGCGTCGGGCAGGGCGAGCTCGGCCAGCCACGGCAGCTCCCCCGGCGCGGTGCCGGCCGCCGCGACCAGCGCCAGCACCGCGGTGGCGAACGCGGCCGGGTCGGCGTCGGTGTCCCACCCCTCCTCCACCGCGTCCACCGACGCCTCGACCGCGGCGCGCACCTCCGGGTCGGCGAGCACGCCCGCGGCCGTCGCGGGCCGGGCGCCCAGCCGTTCCAGCAGCCGCCGGGCGGTCGCCGGGGCCACCGCGTCCGGGTCGGCGACCCGCAGGCCGAGCGGGCCCAGCTGCGCCACCGGCAGCCCGGCATCGGGCAGGAGCACCCCCGCCGGACCGTGCGCGGTGCGGCCGTCGGCGAGCGGCACCGGCAGGGCGGCCAGCTCCTCGCGCTCGGCGCCGTCCAGCGCGACGTACAGCTGCGCCCACCACGCGGCCGGCCGCCCGACGCCGCGGGCCGCCTCCACCGCCTCCGCCGTCCCGACCCGCCGCACGCCCAGGGCCGCCAGCGCCGGGGCGTCGGTGCGGCGCGACCAGGCGGCCGGCAGCAGCCCCGGGACGACGTCGGCGAGCGCGGCCACCCGGGCGTCGGTCGCCTCGGTCAGCACCGCGGCGCGGTCGGGCGGCTGCCGGTCGCGCTCCCGCCCGGCCACCGGCAGCCACGCGACCGACCGCAGCCGGTCGAGGACCGCGGTGCCCAGGGCGGCGTCCAGCTCGGCGCCGGCCAGCCCGACGCGGGGCACCAGCGCGAGCACCGCGGCGTCCGGCGGCAGGCCGGCGAGCAGCTCGGCGTAGGCGTCGGCGGCGGCGTCGACGAGGGCGTCGGTGACCGGCCCGGGGAGCACGTGCCGCCGGTCGGGGCCCAGCGGGAAGGGGGCGATCAGCCGGGCGGGGAGGGTGAGCGGCTCGTCGCTGGGCGTGGGCCCGTGCACCCGCTGCGGCAGGGGCAGCGGCACCGGCCGGCCGTCGCCGTCCACCGGCACCGCCCAGGTGACCGTGTAGCCGCGGCGGCCGCGCTCCTCCACCGGCCGGTCGGCGAGCAGCTCCGCCGGGAGCTCGCCCGACCACCGCACCAGCCGCCAGGTCGTCGTCGCACCGCCGTCGGCGAGGTCGACCTCGGTGCCGCGGTCGGTCAGGGCGAGGGCGCGGGTCGCGCCGTCGACGACGACGTCGACGGCCGCCAGGCCGGGCAGGGCGAGGAGCAGGTCCGGGCCGAGCTCGTCCAGGGCGGTGCGGACGGCGGCCCGCGACCCGGCCCGCAGCGGCAGCACCACCTCGGTGGCGAAGCCCTCCGGCGGGGCGCCGTCCGCCGGCCAGGGCAGCCGCAGCACCGGCACCCCGCCCTCGCGGCGGGCCACCTCCTCGGCCAGCGCGGGGAGCCCGGCCACCTCGGCCCGGGTGCGGGCGGCGCTGAACGCGACCCCGCCGGACGTCGAGTGCACCCGCGGCTCGTCGGACACGGCCAGCACGGCGGCGAAGCCCACCCCGAAGTGACCGACGGTCACCGGCTCGTCCCGCTTGGCCGAGGCCCGCAGAGACGCCAGCCCGGCCACCCCGGCGGCGTCCAGCGGCGCCCCGGTGTTCGCCGCCCGCAGCACCTCCCCGCCCGCGCCGTCGTCGGCGAGCTCCAGCCGCAGCCGGCCGGGGACGCCGGCCCGCAGCGCGGCGTCGGCGGCGTTCTGGGCGAGCTCGACGACCAGCCGGTCGCGGTAGCCGCCCCGGACGAGGTCCTCCTCGGCGTTGGCGTCCTCGCGGAAGCGGGCCGGGGCGTCGGTCCAGGCGGCGAGCACCCGCCGCCGGAGCCCGGCGGTGGCGAAGGGGTCGGACACGCCGGTCAGCATGGCAGCGGGGCATGGGACCGGCCCGGAACCGGGTACGGAGCGACCGTGAGCGAGATCGACGTCTCCCGGTACCGGCTGCAGGCCCTCCCCGACGACGACACCGACGAGGACTGGGACGACGACGGCCTGCTGTTCGGCCCCGACGGCAAGCTCGTCGAGACCTGGCGCGAGGGCTACCCCTACGCCGAGCGGCTGCCGCGGCGGGAGTACGAGCAGGAGAAGCGCCGGCTGCAGATCCAGCTGCTGCGGCTGCAGGGCTGGGTGAAGGACACCGGCCAGCAGGTGGTCGTCCTGTTCGAGGGCCGCGACGCGGCCGGCAAGGGCGGCACGATCAAGCGGTTCACCGAGCACCTCAACCCCCGCGGCGCCACGGTGGTCGCGCTCGACAAGCCCTCGGAGCGCGAGCAGACGCAGTGGTACTTCCAGCGCTACGTGCAGCACCTCCCGGCCGCCGGCGAGATCGTGCTGTTCGACCGCTCCTGGTACAACCGCGCCGGAGTCGAGCGGGTCATGGGCTACTGCACCGACGAGCAGTACCAGCGGTTCATGCGCCAGGCCCCGGAGTTCGAGCGGATGCTGGTCGACAGCGGCATCCACCTGGTCAAGTTCTGGTTCTCGGTGTCCCGGCGCGAGCAGCGCACCCGGTTCATCGTGCGGCGCATCGACCCGGTGCGGCAGTGGAAGCTCTCCCCCACCGACCTGGCCTCCCTCGACCGGTGGGACGACTACACGTCGGCCAAGGAGGCGATGTTCGCCGTCACCGACACCGACCACGCACCGTGGACGGTCATCAAGAGCAACGACAAGAAGAGGGCCCGGCTCGAGGCGCTGCGGTACGTGCTGTACGCCCTGCCCTACGAGGGGAAGGACGAGTCCGTGGTGGGCCGGCCGGACCCGAACATCGTCGTGGCCGCGGCCGACGTCCTGGAGTCCGACCGCGAGGCCCTGGAGCGCGAGGACCTCGCGCCCGCGCCCTGAGGAGGAGCGCGACGAGAGCCGGGGTCGGGACGACGACGGGGCCGCCGCCGGAGAGGAGTCCGGCGACGGCCCCGTCAGGGGGTGTCGGTCAGCCCTGACCGACGAGGTCCCCGCTGGTGCCGGAGTAGTCCCAGTCCATCTGCGACTCCCAGCCCTTGGTGGCCGTGGAGTAGGAGGCCATCTCGCCGGACTCGGCGATGAACGGGTCCTCCGGACCGCTGGTGGTGGCCTGCGGGTGGAGCATGAGCGGCCGCTCCAGGTCGGTGTTCCACGCGGCGCTCATCAGGTTGGCCCGGGTCAGGCCGCCCTCCATCTCCGCGGCGTCCTCGAGGTTCGCGACGAGCAGCTGGGCCCAGCCGTAGCCGTCGAGGGCGTTGCCGAACCGGGCGAGGTCCTGCTGGCCGGCGGCCTCCATGTCGGCCAGGTACTCCTGCATGGCGGGGTCGGAGTCCCAGCGGGTGTCGGACGGGTCCTTGCGGAACAGCGGGGCGACGACGCCCTCACCGGCCGGGTCGGACGGCGTGATCCACTGCGCGGCGCCGTTGGCCGAGGAGTTGAGCACGATCAGGCCCTCGTAGCCGGCCCGCGCCAGGCCGGTGATGAAGCCGGGGGCGTAGTTGGGCAGCGCCTCGAGCACGATCGCGTCGGGCTGGCCGGCGACGGCGGCGGAGATCTGCGCGTCGATGTTCGTCGAGCCGGCCGGGATGGTCTGGTCCGGCTGCACGGTCAGCCCGGCGTCCTCGGCCAGGCGCGGGAGCGCGGCGTGGAAGTCCTCGCTCAGCGCGTCCGAGCCCTTGATCTCGGCGACCGAGCCACCGGGGACCTGCTCGGCGATGTAGTCGACGATCGCCTTCGCCTCCACCGGCGCCGGCGGGATGCCGTTGACGGTCCACTCGTGCTCCGACGGGTTGGTGAACGCCGGGCCGGTGGTGATCGTCCACAGCTGCGGCACGCAGGCGGCCTCGTAGATCGGCTGCGTCGCGCTGATCTGAGGGGTACCGACCTGGGCCAGGTTGGCGAACACCGGGTCCTCGCCGACGAAGGACTGCGCGTTGGACACCGCCCGAGCGGCGTCGTACGCGTCGTCCTTGGCGACCAGCTCCAGCTGGTGGCCGTCGATGCCGCCGGCCTTGTTCACCTTGTCGAAGTAGGCGGTGATGCCGGCGACGTTGGCCGCGCCGCCGGAGGCCAGCGGGCCGCTGAGCGGCTGGCTGGTGCCTATGCGGATCGGCTCGCCGTCGGCGAGCTCGGTCGTCGCGTCCTCGGGGCAGGCAGCGGTGTCCACGACGAACTGGCCCTCGGCGTTGGTCTCCCCACCGCCGCCGCCGCCGGCGTTGCCCTCGCTGCGGCTGTCGCCGCAGGCGGCCAGGCCGAGCAGCAGCAGGCCGGCACTGGCCACCGCCATCGAACGGGACCTTCTCGTCATCGAGTTCTCTCCTCCTGGCTGGCGCCACGGGCGGGGGTGAGGCCCCGGGCGGGCTGCCCGGGGTCGTGGGACGGGTCGTGCTCGCCGGCGGGCGACAGGTGCCCGCCGATGGCCGGGGTGGGGCCGGCCAGTCCTCCGTCGGGCGCGCCCGGCGTGGTGTCGCTGCCGGGCTGCCGCCGTCCGGTCGCCGTCCGGGGGACGGCCACCCCCGGGACGGCGACCGCGGCCGCCTCCGGCGGGACGATGACGAGGTACCGGGTGCGCAGCCGGGTGAGCAGCGGCACGAGCCCGGACGGGACGAAGTAGATGAAGACGATGAGGACCACGCCGTAGATCACGTTGGCGAACAGGCCCGGCTGGTCGGTGAGGCTGCGCAGCAGCGGGATCTGCCCGGCCCACTCGGCGGTGTAGTACGGCAGGAAGACCATCGCCAGGCCGCCGAGCCAGGCGCCGGAGACCGTCGCGGCACCGCCGAGCACCATCGCGGTGATGAACAGCAGCGTGATGGTGAACCCGACCGTGGTGGGGCTGACGATCGGCGTGGTGAGCAGGTAGAGCGAGCCGCCGAGCGCGCCGAACAGCGCGCTGACGGCGAACGCCACCGTCTTCACCTCCGCGGGCCAGACCCCGGAGATCGCCGCGGCCGTGCCGTTGTCCCGCAGCGCCACCATGGCCCGGCCGATCCGGCTGCGGACCAGCCCGGTGGCCAGCCAGAACAGCACGCCGGCGACGGCGGCCATGACGAGGAACATCCAGCCGCGGTCGGAGACGTCCAGGCCGAACCAGCCGGGCTTGTCCCAGCCGATCCGCACCGGCTTGCCCGCGACGCCGCCGGTGCCCAGCGCGATGCCGACCGGCTGGCTGACCACCACCGGGAAGGCGACGCCGACGGCGAGGGTGATGACCGCGAGGTAGAGCCCGTGCAGCCGCAGCGCCGGCACGCCGACGACGAAGCCCAGCGCCAGGCCGAGCAGGGCGGCCACCGGCACCGTCGCCGCCCAGGCCCAGCCGTGGTCGGTCACCAGGATCGCCGTCGTGTAGGCGCCGATGCCGAAGAAGGCACCGTGGCCGAGGGAGACCTGGCCGGTGAAGCCGGTGACCAGGTTCAGCCCCAGCACCGCCACCGCGTAGGCGATGACCAGGCTGAACTGGCCGATCCGGAAGTCGCCGGCCAGCAGCGGCAGCGCCAGGACGACCAGCACGGCCAGCAGCAGGCCGGCGCCCTGCCAGATCCGGTGGGCCCGTGAGCCCTCGAGGACGACGCGCGACGAACTCACACCCGCTCCAGGGTCTTGGTCCCGAACAGCCCCTGCGGCCGGACGAGGAGGACGACGAGGACCACCAGCAGCGCGATGACCAGGCTCAGGTCGCCCTCGATGACGGTGAACAGGCCCGGCACGAACGCCATGACCAGGCCGAGCACGAGCCCGCCGACCGCCGCGCCCGGGACGCTGTCGAACCCGCCCAGGGTGGCCGCGGCCAGGCCGAAGATGAGGATCGCGCCCATCGAGTTGAAGTCGAGCGCGCCGGCGGTCTCGGCGACCAGCGCGGCGGCCAGGGTGCCCAGCGCCGCCGCGATCCCCCAGCCGAACATGTACATCCGCCCGACCGGGATGCCCATGACCTCCGCGGCCTCGCGGTTGGCCGCCACCGCCCGGTAGCCCAGGCCCAGCTTGGTCTTCTCCAGCAGCAGCCAGAGGCCGAGCAGGAGGACCACCAGGACGGCGAGCACGCCGATCGACACGTGGGTGATGAAGAACGGCGGGGCGCCGCCGATGACGTCGACCTTGTCCTCGATGCCGCCGGGGAACGGCCGCGGCGGGGCCACCGGCGTCGTCCCCCAGATGATGGCCACGCCGGCGTTGATGATGAGGAACAGGGCCAGCGTCGCGAGGATGACGGGGAAGATGCCCCGGCGCTCCAGCGGCCGGATCAGCCCCCGCTCCAGGCCCGCGCCGACGCCGAACGAGAGCACCAGCGCCAGCGCGATCGCCACCCACACGTTGACCCCGTGCCGGGTGAGCTCGAAGACGGCGAAGGCGCCGAGGGTGGCCATCTCGCCCTGGGCCAGGTTGATGTGGCTGGTCGTCTTGTAGACCAGCACGATCGCCAGGGCCACCAGCGCGTAGAGGGCGCCGTTGGTCAGCCCGCCGGTGAGCAGGGTGAGCAGGTAGGACGGGTTGTCGATGTTCGGTGACACGTCGGGACCTCCTCAGTAGCCCAGGTAGGCGCGGCGCATGTCCTCGTTGCCGCGGACCTCGTCGGCGCTGCCGGACAGCACGATCGAGCCGGACTCGAGCACGTAGCCACGGGTGGCGAAGGAGAGCGCGAGCTCGGCGTTCTGCTCGACGATGAGCATCGCCACGGACTCCTCGCGGTTGATCTCCTCGAGCTGGGCGAACAGCCCGCGCGTGATGATCTGGGCCAGGCCCAGCGACGGCTCGTCCAGCAGCAGCAGCCGCGGGCGCGCCATCAGCCCGCGCGCGATGGCGAGCATCTGCTGCTCGCCGCCGCTCATCCCGCCGGCCAGCTGCGTGCGCCGCTCGGCCAGCCGGGGGAAGACGTCGTACCAGCGGTTGATGTCGGCCTCGATGCCCTTGGTGTCCTTGCGGTTCCAGGCACCGACGCGCAGGTTCTCCTCGACCGAGAGGACGCCGAAGACGCCGCGGCCCTGGGGCACGTGCGAGATGCCCTGGCGCACGATCCACTCGGTCGGCTTCCCGGTGAGCTCGGTGCCGCCGAGACGGACCGAGCCGCGGGTGCCGACCATGCCGCAGATGGAGCGCAGCGTGGTCGTCTTGCCCGCGCCGTTGGCGCCGAGCAGGACGACGACCTCGCCCTCGCCCACCTGCAGGTCGATGCCGCGCAGCACCTCCGCCTCCCCGTAGGAGGCGTGGACGCCGGACAGCTGGAGCAGCGGCTCAGCCACGACCCGCCTCCTCCGCGGAGCCGTCGCCACCGAGGTAGGCCTCGATGACCGCGGGGTCACGCTGCACCTGGGCGGGGGTGCCGTCGGCGATCCGCCGTCCGAAGTCGAGGACGGTGACCCGGTCGCTGATGCCCATGACCATCTTCATGTGGTGCTCGACCAGCAGCACCGACAGCCCGAAGTCGTCGCGCAGCCCGCGGATGACCGCACCGAGCTCGTCGACCTCGGAGTGGGTCAGGCCGTTGGCCGGCTCGTCGAGCAGCAGCAGCTTGGGCCGCGCGGCCATGGCGCGGGCCAGCTCGATCCGCTTCATCGTGCCGAAGGGCAGCCCGGCCACCGGCCGCAGCGCGAGGTGGGCGAGGTCCAGCCGCTCGAGCAGGGCCATCGCCTTGGTCCGCGCCGCGGAGTCGGTGCGCCGGGTGCCGATCCGGAACGCGGACCGGATCCAGCCGCCGCGGCCCCGCGAGTGCGCCCCGACGGCGATGTTGTCCAGCACCGTCATGGTCGGGAACAGCGCGATGTTCTGGAACGTGCGGGCCACGCCCACCTCGGCGATCCGGTGGGCCGGCAGCCGGAGCAGGTCGATGCCGTCGAGCAGCACCTGACCCGAGCTGGCCTCGTAGACCCGGCTGACGACGTTGAACATCGTCGTCTTGCCGGCACCGTTGGGGCCGATCAGGCCGCAGATGCTGCCCTTGGGGACGTCGAAGGACAGGCCGTCGAGGGCCACCACGCCGCCGAAGCGGACGCTGACGTCCTCCACCCGCAGGAGCGGGACGTCGTCCTGGCCGTACCGCGGAGCCGCCGCGGCGGCGGTCGCACCGGTCATCGCGTCACTGCCAGCGCAGGAAGCCCATGCCGCAGCCGGTGCCCGCCGCCGTGCGGTAGCACGGGGCGTACTCCGACCACGCGACCTCGCGGTCGTGCATGGCGCCGGCGACGGCCACCCAGTTGCGGATCTCCGAGGAGCCGGCGTTGAGCAGCTCGTCGGGGATGGTGCGCAGCGACTCGGCGTCCCGGTTGGTGATGCCGTCGAGGACGCGGCGGTCCAGCTGCTCGTCGACGACGAAGTGGGACAGCCCGCCGGAGGCGACCAGCACCACGCGCGCCTCCACCGGGGAGGCCTCGATCGCTTCCCGCAACGCCGTTCCGAAGGCGTGGCAGCGCTTGGCCGAGGGCTGGTTCGGCGGGTAGTAGGTGTTCAGCATGACCGGGACGACGGGGACGTCGGTCCGCTCGCCCAGCAGCCGCTGGATGATGAAGCCGTAGGCGTGCCCGAAGCCGTGGCCGGGCGGGGTGCTGGCGACGCTGGCGACGTCGAACTCGCGGGCGACCAGGCCGGTGATCGCGTCGAGGGCCAGCTGCGGGTGCCCGTCGAACTTGTGGACGGCGTCCATCGCGTAGCCGGTCTTGACCGCCTCGAAGAACTCCCCGGGCGGAGCGCCCTCCATCGTGCCGGTCTCCCAGGTGTCACCCCAGAAGATCGCCATCGACGGCTGGTTGGTCGCGTCGAAGACCTCCTCCTGGTCGTCACCGACGACCACGAGCACGTCCGGCCGCAGCTCGGCGAGGTCGGCGGCCAGCCGGTCCATGCCCTGCAGGCAGGCGGTGTAGCGCTGCTCCCACACCTCGTCGGTGAGCTCGGCGGCGAACCGGTCCCCCACCGCGGCGGACAGCTCGTCGAAGGTGACGTGCCGGCCGGCGTTGTCGTAGAGCTCCTTGTTGGTGCGGTCCTGGGCGGCCCGCTCCCGCCACAGGCGCGGGTTCGTGAGCAGCATCGGGCTGTGCGAGGTGCCGATCGCCCCGACGATGGTGGCCATCAACGCTCCTTGAGGGGTCGAGGGGGCCCGGCGTCGCCGGGCGGGAGGGGGTTCCGGGCACGTGCCGGCCGGCCGCCGGGAGGGCGGCCGGCCGGCACGGAGGTCAGTACGCGACCTGCTTGCCGGTCACCGGGTGCTCGTAGTGGAACGGCATCGCCTCGGCGTGGGGGAACATCTTCCAGTCGTCGACGATCTCGTCGGGACCGTGCGGGTCGGCCGGGTAGGTCTCGGTCAGGTAGCCCTCGTACTCGACGGGGCAGCGCGCCCAGCCCTTGTCGAAGTCGCCCTGCCAGAACGACCGCAGATTGAGCAGCTTGATCCGCCACTCGCCGTCCTGCTTGACGTACTCGTTCTCGTAGATGCCGCCCTCGAACCACTGGCGGAAGCCGGGCACGGTCTCGTGGGTGCCGGCCTGCATGACCGAGCGGAACCGGGCCTTGGCCGACCGGCCGTCCTCGGAGAGCGTGATGATCCCCTGCATCTGCGGGTGGTCGAGCAGCCGGCCGTAGCGCGGGCCGTTGTGCCCCTCGGCGAACTTCGTCATGAAGCGGCCGGTGTACAGGCGCGCGACGCCCTCCTTGCCGCGGAACACGCCGTGCAGGAAGCGCACCTCGGCGCCCTCGTCGGCGAAGAGCTCGACGACCTCCTCGTAGTAGGTCTTGTCGAGGTAGTAGCCGTACGTGTACTGCAGCCGCCGGATCGCCTCGATGTCCTCGGCCCGGGTGAGCCGGTTCTCCAGTTCCGCGATCCGCGCCTCGAGGGCGGCCACCTGGTCAGTCATCTCGCTCCTCCGCGTCGTCCTCTGCCACGGCCGCCGGGCGCGGCGGGGGCAAGCGGCAACGTATGCGTGACGCTGGTCACCGTCAACGATCTGACAAACGTTTCCGTCAGGCGCAAGACCTGGCGTCTCTTCCCGGGACGGCAGAACACGGGCTCTGAACACATAAGTGCTGGTCAGCGCAGTGGCGGAGAGTTCCCTGTCGCCCGATCGGGGTACGACGGCGACCTGATGCGCTTCCTTGACGAGAGGCAACCGGGGTGCCAGCCTCCACCCGTCCGCCCGCTGGGCCGGCGCCGTCGGCGCGCCCCGCGGGCCGGTACCGGGCCGAACCCGGGTCGAACCCGAGCGCCGGGCACCGCGGCCCGGCCGAGGAAGGGGAACGCGCATGCTCATCGACGCCGCCGCGAAGCTGGAGCCAGAGGCGCTGCGGTGCCCGTTCCCCGCCTACGCGGAGCTGCGCAAGCAGGGGGTCACCTTCGTCGAGGCGGCCAACGCCTATCTGGTGACCCGCGCCGAGGACATCGACGCCGTGCTGCGCGACCACACGACGTTCAGCTCCCTCAACGCCATCGGCGCGCCCCCGATCCCGCCGGACAGCGAGATGGCCAAGCGGGTGCCCTTCCTGCTGCTGTCGGACGAGCCGGTGCACTCCGAGCGCCGCAAGCTCGTGCAGCGCGCCTTCACCCCGAGCCGGCTGGCGAAGTTCGAGCCGCGCATCCGGGAGCTGTGCACCGCCCTGGTCGAGGCGATGCGCGGGCGCACCGAGGTCGAGTTCATGGAGGAGTTCGCCGTCCCGCTGCCGATCGCGGTCATCACCACCGTGCTCGGCGTCCCGGGCGAGGAGACCGCCTCCTTCCGCCGCCTGTCGGAGGAGCTCGCCGCCACCGTCGGCAACCACGCCGCCGACCCGGCCGACATCGTGCGCATCGCCGAGGAGTTCGCGGCCCTGCTCGCCCCCTCACTGGAGGCCGCCGCGGCCGCCGAGGAGGAGGACACGATCCTCCACACCATCGCCGCCGCCGAGCGCACCGCCGGGCTGCCCCGGCACGACTCCACGCGGTTCGTCATGGAGCTGCTGATCGCCGGCAACGTGACCACGACCGACCACCTCGGCAACAGCATGGTGCTGCTGGCCCGCGACCCCGAGCTCGCCGACCGGCTGCGCACCGACCCGTCGCGGCTGTCGTACTTCATCGAGGAGTCGCTGCGGCTGGAGTCGCCGATCCAGGGGCTGTTCCGCATCACCACGCGCGACACCGAGGTCGGCGGGGTGCCGATCCCGGCCGGCTCGCGGGTGCAGGTCATGTACGGCTCGGGCAACCGTGACGCGGCCCTGGTCGAGCGGCCCGACGAGCTCGACCTCGCCCGCCGCGCGCCGTCTGCCCACCTGGCCTTCGGCAAGGGCGTGCACTCCTGCCTGGGCAACATCCTCGCCCGGCTGGAGAGCCGGGTGGCGCTGGAGACGCTGCTCGGCAGCACCCGCCGGATCGAGCCGGCCGTCGACGCCGACGCCGTCGACTACCTGCCGAGCTTCGTCAACCGCGGGCCACAGGCCCTGCCGCTCCGCGTGCAGTGGGACGACTGACCACCGCCGTCGTCACCGGCGGGGCGCGCGGCATCGGCCGCGCGCTCGCCGAGCGGCTGCACGCCGACGGGCACGCGGTCACCGTGCTGGACGTCGTCGAGCCCGACGACGACGCACCGACCGACTGGATCCGCTGCGACGTCACCGAGCCCGACCAGCTGCAGGCGGCCATGGAGACCGTCGCGGGGGCGGCCGGGGGCATCGACGTCCTGGTGAACAACGCCGGGCTCATCTCACCGCGGCGCCCCTACCTGGAGTCGGGCAAGGAGGAGCTGCTGCGGTACCTGACGGTCAACGCCGTCGGCTACGCGCTGGCCACCCAGGCCGCCCACCCGTACCTGGTCGCCGGCGACCGCGGCTGCGTGGTCAACGTCGCCTCGCGGACGTTCTTCACCGGCAGCCCGGGACAGCTGGCCTACGTGGCCAGCAAGGGCGCCGTCCTCGGCATGACGCGGGTGCTGGCCAAGGAGCTGGGGCCGCACGGCGTCACCGTCAACGCGGTCATGCCCGGGCAGGTCGCCACCCCGGGGACCGAGCAGTACAACTCCGAGGAGGACTTCGACCGCACGATGGCCCAGCAGGCCATCCGGCGGCGGGTCCAGCCGGAGGACCTCGCCGGCCTGGTGTCCTTCCTCTGCGGCCCCGACGCCCGCATGGTCACCGGCCAGACCATCGTCTGCGACGGCGGCGGCTACCTGCACTGAGTGCGGCCTTCGTGGCCACTCTGGCCGCTCCGGACTGAGCGGCGGCCTCCCGCCCGTTCGACATGGCGGAATGATCGGTGAGAAGTGGTCCGCATGGCGGGACGTCGGTTAGCGTTCCTCCTCGGGTCGTGGGCCGCGTCACAGCGTCGTGGGCCGCGGTCCGCCGAGAGGAGAACCCCGTCCGATGCTGCACCGCCGCACCACCGTCGCCGCCCTCACCGGCGTCACCCTGCTCGTCGCCTCCTGCGGCGGCGGGGACGACGCCGCCTCCTCGACCCCCGAGGAGGGCGGGCTCACCACGATCACCGTCGCCGACACCGCCGGCGCCCCGCTGAACTTCCTGACCTACGGCGTCCAGCAGGGGCACTTCGAGGACGCCGGCCTGGAGCTCGAGGTCAGCGCCTCCACCGGCGGCGCCACCGTCATCCCGCAGCTGGTCCAGGGCGACCTCGACGTCGCCGGCTCCAACGTGGTGTCGGTCCTCGTCGCCGCCGAGCAGGGCCTGCCGCTGCGCATGGTCGCCGGTGGCACCAGCACCTCCGAGGAGACCGAGCAGGACTTCTCCGCCCTCATGGTCGCCCCCGACAGCCCGGTCACCGACATCTCCCAGCTGGCGGGGCAGCGGATCGCGGTGAACACGCTGCGCAACATCAACGACGTCGTCGTCGGCGCGATGCTGGAGGACGCCGGGCTGGCCCCCGACAGCGTGGAGTTCGTCGAGCTGCCCTTCCCCGACATGGCGCCGGCGGTGCTCGGTGGTGACGTGGCCGCCGCCGTGGTCATCGAGCCGTTCCTCACCTCGGCCGAGCAGCAGGGCATGAAGATCATCGGTCACCCGTACTCCGAGCTGAGGCCGGGCCTGCAGATCGGCACCTACGTGATGAGCGCCCAGGCGGTGCAGGAGGAGCCCGAGGTGGCCGAGGCCTTCCTCGAGGGTGTGCAGGCGACCGCCGACGACATCCGCGAGGACCCGGAGGCCTTCCGCGCCGCCCTGCCCGAGATCAGCGACATCTCCCCCGAGCTCGCCGCGCAGGTGCGGATCAACACCTGGCAGGGCGCCACCGACCGGGAGTCGGTGGAGCTCATCCAGGACCGGATGGTCAGCTACGGCCTGATCGACGCGCCGGTCGACCTCGACGAGGTCGTCGTCGGATGACCGCCCACGGGAGCATCGCAGTGAGCGCCGGCGAACGAGGAGCGGACCGGGGCGCGGGATCCGACCAGGAGCAGAGTCGGACGACCGCGCAGACCGTGCAGACGCAGGTCGCCATCGTCGGCGGCGGGCCGGTCGGGACGGGCCTGGCCATCGCCCTGGGGCAGCGCGGCATCCGGTGCGCCGTGATCGAGCGCCGCCCGGAGCCGCAGCAGGTGCCGAAGGGCCAGAACCTGACCCAGCGGACCATGGAGCACATGCGGGCCTGGGGCGTCGAGGACCGCGTCCGCGCGGGCCGGCGCATCCCCACGGAGTACGGCATCGGCGGCATGACGGCCTACGGCTCGCTGCTGGGCCCGTACGCCTACGACTGGCACCGCCGGGCCGCGGTCCGCCGCTTCTACGCGGCCGACAACGAGCGCCTCCCCCAGTACGCCACCGAGGCGGCGCTGCGCGCCCGCGTCGCGGAGGTCCCGGCCGTCTCCCTGCACCACGGCTGGAAGGCCGAGGAGGTCACCCAGGACGACGGCGGCGTCCGCGTCCGGGCCACCGACGGTTCCGGCGGGGTCCTCGAGGTCGAAGCCGAGTACGCGGTGGGCTGCGACGGCGCCCGGTCGGTCGTCCGCGAGGCGGCCGGGATCCCGCAGACCCGCTCGGACCACGACCAGCTGATGGTGCTGCTGGTCTTCCGCTCCCGGCAGCTCGACGACCTGCTCGAGCGCTACCGGGGCCGGTCGTACTTCAACGTGCTCAACCCCGAGCTCGAGGGCTACTGGCAGTTCCTGGGCCGGGTCGACGCCCGGGAGACCTGGTTCTTCCACGCGCCGGTCGACCGGGAGACCACCGACGCGAACACCGACTTCCGCCCCCTGCTGTTCGGCACGGTCGGGGCGGAGTTCGACGTCGAGTTCCAGCACGTCGGCTTCTGGGACCTGCGCTTCGCCCTCGCCGACCGGTACCGCGCGGGCCGGCTGTTCATCGCCGGCGACGCCGCGCACAGCCACCCCCCGTACGGCGGCTTCGGCATCAACACCGGGTTCGAGGACGCCGCGAACCTCGCGTGGAAGCTCGGCGCGGCCCTGGAGGGCTGGGCGGGCGCCGACCTGCTGGACTCCTACGACGCCGAACGACGGCCGGTCTTCGCCTCGACCCGCGACGACTTCATCAACAAGTCGATCGAGGTCGACCGGGACTTCCTCGCCGCCCACGATCCCCAGCGGGACCTCGCGGCCTTCGAGGCCGCCTGGGAGGAGCGGGCGTCGGGCTCCCCCGAGGAGGTCGACGCGTTCGAGCCGAACTACGAGGGCTCGCCGGTCGTGGCCGGGCACGGCGGCGGCACGCCCAGCGCCCTGGGCCGTCACGAGACCCGGGCCCGGCCCGGCCACCACCTCGCCGCCCAGCCGGAGGGCGCGGACGTCGACCTGTTCGACCACCTGACCGGCGGCGGGTTCGTGCTGCTGCGCGCCGGGCACGGCGGCGACGAGCTGGTGGCGGCGGCGAAGGACGCCGGCGTCCCGCTCTCCGTCGTCGACGTCGGCGCCGACGTCCGGGCCGCCTACGGCGCGGACCTGGTGCTCGTGCGGCCCGACCAGTACGTCGCCTGGGCCGGCGACGCGGCCGAGGACGCCGACGCGCTGATCGCCACCGTCACGGGGCGCTGATCCCACCCCCGCTCCGGCCTTCGTGGCCACTTCGGCCGTCTGCGAGACGGCCGAAGTGGCCACAAGGGCCGAGCGGCGTCAGCGGGGCAGGCCCAGCGCGCGGGCCACCAGGTTGCGCTGGATGTCGTTGGTCCCGCCCGAGACCACCATCATGATCGACAGCCGCAGGGACTCCTCGAAGGTCTGCGGCGCCCCGGAGTTCGGACCGTCGGCCAGAGCCGCGGCCGGCCCCAGCAGGCCGAGCACGGCCTCGCCGAAGTCCTCCTCCAGCTCGCTGCCGATGATCTTCGCCATCGCGGCGGCCGCCGGGTCGCTGCCGGCCCCCAGCGCGCGACGGGTGCTCGACGCCACCAGCGCCCGCGCCGCCTGGAGCCGGACGGCGAGCCCGGTGAGCGTGGCCCGCGCCGCCGACCCGCGCTCCCCCGCGACGGCCGGTTCGGCCCGCAGGACGCCGAGCAGGTCGTCGAACAGCCGCAGCAGCCGGGCGGTCCCCGATGCGATGTGGATGCGCTCGTGCGCCAGCGCCTCGGTGAGCACCCGCCAGCCGGCACCCGGCTCGCCGACCCGCGCCGAGTCGGGCACCCGGACGTCGTCGAAGAACGACGAGCAGGAGATCTCCCCGCCCAGCGACCGGTGCTCCTGGATGCTCCAGCCGGGCAGCCCGACGGGGAAGCAGAACACCGTGATCCCGGCGTGCGCCCGCGCCTCGGGGTCGGTGCGCGCGGCCAGCCAGATCCACTCCGCCTGGTGCGCGCCGGTCCCCCACATCTTCTGGCCGTTGACCACCCACTCCTCGCCGTCCCGGCGGGCGGTGGTGCGCAGGTGGGCGAGGTCCGAGCCGATCTCGGGCTCGGAGTAGCCGAGGTAGAACGGCATCCGGCCCCGGCTGATCAGCGGGAGGAACTGCTCCTTCTGCTCCGGGCTCCCGTGCGCGGCGATCGACGGGCCGAGCATCGCCGCCGCCACGCGGGCGCCACGCGCCAGACCGGCGTAGGTGAGCTCCTCCCCGATCGCGACCTGCTCGGCCGGTGTGGCGGCCCGGCCCCCGAACTCCCGGGGCAGCCCCGGGGCCAGGTAGCCCGCGTCGGCGAGCAGGGCCAGCAGCGCGCGGTCCTCCCCCGTCAGCCCGGCCGGCACCCGCTCGGCGACGAACGCGCGCACCTCGGCGCGGGCGGCCTCGGCGTGCTCGCCCAGGTCCAGCGGTGGCAGCCCGGCGCCGGTCTCCAGCAGCACGTCGGCGGGTTCCCCGGCGGCGGCCGGCAGCGCGGCCAGCCGGGTGACGTCGGCGTGCACGCGGCGGAACAGCCACGGCGCCTCGTGCTCCTCGAAGTAGCCGATGGCGGCGAGGGTGTGGTGGGCGCCGAACTGCACCCGGGCCGCGGTCGCGGCGGCGTGCGCGACGGCGAGCTCGGTGGCCAGCAGCCAGGCCGGGTCCCCCGCGAGGCCCAGCCGCACCGCCTCGTCGGCCAGCGCGGCGAAGGCGGCGACGTCGATGGCCCCGTTCACGCAGCGGTGCGAGACCGCCTGGAACGAGCCGATCGGCCGGCCGAACTGCTGCCGCAGGTCGGCGTGCTCCAGCGCCAGCTCCGCCGACCGCCCGGCCGCGCCGTACGCGCGAGCGGCCAGCGCGAGCCGCAGCACCGCCCGCGCCTCCTCCGCGTCGGCGGCGGCCACCGGCACGGTCACCGCACCGTCGGCGGCCAGGTCGACGTCGGACCAGGCCGGCGCCGGGGTCCCCGCGGTGGGACGGACGGCGGCGATCGGCGCGAGCCGGGCCTCGCCGTCCCCCGCGGGGAGCAGCAGGACGTGCGTGGCCGCCGCCGCGGCCTCGACGAACCGGACGGTCCCGGTCGCGGCCTCCGCGGCCGCCACCACGGGGCGGATGCGCCCCGCGGCGACGTCGGTGGCCAGCTCGCCGCCGAGCAGTCGGGCGGCGACGTAGCCGTCGGCCAGCGGCAGCGGGCAGGCCAGCCGGCCCAGCTCCCCGGTGACGGCGAGGAGCGCGTCGAGGGCCCCCTCGGCGCCGAGCTCCGTCCAGCCCTGCCGGACGGCGACGTCCCAGGCGGCCCGCAGCGCCGCGTCCCCGGCGTCCGGGCGCCCCGCGACCTGCGGGGCGTCCCAGGCCGGCTGCAGCGCGCCGGCGACGGTGGCCCGCAGGTCGGCGAGCTCCTCGACGGCGAGCGCGGTCATGCCCCCTGCGGTCCCTTCCATCGGCTGAACACCGTGCGCGCGTTCTGCTCGAAGACGGCCGCGCGGTCCTCGTCGGTCAGCGTGTCGATGGACGCGATGACCGGCTTGAGGTCGTCGAACGGCCGGCCGGTGTCGGGGTCGGTCACCGAGCCGCTGCCCGGGCGCTCGGTGCCGAACAGGCAGCGGTCGGCGCCGACGGTGGCGAACAGGTAGGCCAGCGAGGCCTTGTCGTAGAGGACCGTGTCGAACCACAGCCGCCGCAGCGAGACCTCGAACCGCTCCTCGAGGACGTCCTTGCCGAGGCCCGGCGCCTGGCGGGCGGCCTTCCAGCGGCCGATCTGGTACGGGATCGACCCGCCGCCGTGCCCGACGATGATCTTCAGGTCCGGGAAGTCGAGCAGCGTGCGCGAGCGCATCAGCGAGAGGACGGCGATCGACTCCTCGGTGATGAAGTGGTCGCTGTAGACCTCACGGCCGTTGTAGCAGCCCGCGGAGTGGATCAGCGCCGGGACGTCGAGCTCGACCAGCTTCTCCCACAGCGGGTACCAGAACTCGTCGCCGAGGGTCGGGGTGTCCCCGCCGGTGCCCTCGTACGGGTCGGGGTTGAGGCTGACCCCGATGAAGCCGAGGTCCTCCACGGCGCGGGTCAGCTCGTCGAAGCAGGACTCCACCGGCGCGCCCGCGCACAGCGGCAGCCCGGCCACCCCGGCCAGCCGGTCGGGGTGCAGGGCCACCGAGCGGGCGATGACGTCGTTGTTGGCGCGGATCCAGCGGTGCACGATCTCGGCCGGCTTGGCGGAGTGCATCTGCTGGAACGGCCGCGGGGAGATGAACTGCACGTCGGTGCCGACGCCGTCCATGATCGCCACGTTGCCGGCCGCCGAGGCGGCGAGGGCCTCGTCGGTGAGCTTCGGGGGGTCCTGGTGGTAGCCGCCGCTGCCGAGCAGCTGGGCCCGGTAGGCGTAGAACACCTCGGGCGCGACGACGTGGGCGTGGGCGTCGATGATCACGGGGTCTCCTCGGTCACGTAGGCGATGACCTCGCACTGCACGTGGAAGGCCGGCGGCAGGTCGCCGGGGACGGTGTGCCGCGCCGGGCGGGCGGCGGGGTCGGGGAACATCGCGAGCCAGTGCTCGTCGATGGCGGCGCGCGCCGAGCGGTCGCGCACGTGGAAGGTCAGCTTGGCGACGTGGTCGGTGGTGGCCCCGCCGGCCGCGAGGACGCGACGCAGGTTGGCGAACACCAGCGCGACCTGGGCGGCGACGTCGTCGGGGAGCTCCCCGGTCGCCGGGTCCTGGCCGAGGATGCTGCTGGAGACCAGCAGCGGCCCGACCCGGCTGGCCATGGGGATCGGCGCCCCGCCGTGGTGCAACCCCTCGACCTCGATCGACCGTCGTCCGCTCACTGCGATCCTCCCGGCAGCCCGAACAGCTCCAGCGTCGTGGCGCCGGCGCGCAGCTGCTCCATCGCGTCGGCCTCCTTGCGCTCCCGCGCCTCGCCGGCGGCGACGGCCGCCTCGGCCTGGTCGGCCGGGACGACGACCACCCCGTCGGCGTCGGCCACGACGAGGTCACCCGGTGAGACGAGGACGTCGCCCAGCCGCAGCCGGCCGCCGATCGCGCCGGGGCGCAGCGGGTCCTTGACGGTGCCGCGGATGCAGGTGCCGGTGCTGAACACCGGGAACCCGAGCCGCTGCATCTGCACCGCGTCGCGCACGCAGCCGCCGATGACCAGGCCGGCGATGCCGCGCTCCTGGGCGGCGGTCGCCATGATCTCGCCCCAGTAGCCGAAGTCCTCGCCGGTGCCGACCTCGACGACCAGCACCTCGCCGGGGGCCGCGGTGTAGATGGCGCGGTGCAGCCAGAGGTTGTCGCCGTCCGGGCAGAGCACGGTCGCGGCCGGGCCGGCGATCGGCGGCTGCTCCCGGTACAGGGCGCTGATGGAGGAGGGCAGCGCGCCGATGCGGCCGGCGGCCTCGTGCACGGTGGAAGCGCCGAGGTGCGCCGCCCGCGGGACGAGGTCGGTGCTCCAGCCGCTCACCGGGCGCCGTTCGCGCGCTGCAGCTCGTGGTAGCCCTGCGCGGCCCGCGCGTCGCGGAGGCTCGCGCCGGCCAGCGCGGCGGCGAGGATGGCGCCCTCGCGCTCCTCGATCTCCCGGGCGATGGCGAGCACGTCCTGCTCGTACTCGACGGGGATGACGACCACGCCGTCGTCGTCGCCGACCAGCAGGTCGCCGGCGCGCACGCGGATGCCCGCGACGCTGACCGGCGCCCCGACGTCGGAGACGGTGACGCGGTCCTTGCCGGTGCGCATGAACCAGCCGCGGCTGTAGACGGGGTAGCCGATGTCCCGGGCGCGGTGCACGTCGCGGCAGACGCCGTCGATGACCGTGCCGGCCACGCCGCGGGAGGAGGCGACCGCGGTGAGGATGTCGCCCCACACGGTGCAGTCCTCGCGGCCGCCGTTGTCGATCACCACGACGTCCCCGGGCGGGACGTCGTCGACGAAGTCGCCGACGTTGCCGGGCGGCCGGCCGGTGGCCACGTAGCGGACGGTGAACGCGCGGCCGAGCAGCCGCTGCCCGGGCGCCAGCGGCTTGACGCCCTGGCAGGCGGCGGGCAGGGCCAGGCGGTCCATCGCGTCGGACAGCGCGGCCGTCGGGAGCCCGGCGAACTCGGAGGCGGGCAGCAGCTCGCTCATGGGGTGGGGCGCTCCTGGGGGCAGGTCACTGGGGGCTGGGGAACTGCGAGTCGTGCATGACGTCGACGACGGAGCGCCCGGAGCGCACCGCGGCGACCATGTCCCGCTCGCGGGCGGCGATCCGCTCGGCGAGCTCGACCACGCGCTCGGCGAGGTCGGCGGGGACCACCACGGCGCCACAGACGTCGGCGACCAGCAGGTCGCCGGTCCGCGCCGGGACGCCGCAGACGGTGATCTCCTCGTCCATGCCGAGCTGCACGATGCGGCCACGGGCACTGGTGGGGACGACGGCCCGGCCGAACACCGGCAGCCCGAGCTGCTCGCTCTCGCCGATGTCGCGACAGGCGCCGTCGATGACGATCCCGGCGATCCCGGCCTGGGTGGCGGCGGTGCTGAGGATGCCGCCCCAGGAGGAGACGTCGGTGCGACCGCCGGCGTCGACGAGGACGACGTCCCCGCGCTCGGCGGTCTCGATCAGCTGGGTGCCGAGGTGGACCGTGGGCCCGGACCCGGGCTCCTTGGGGCCGACCCGCAGCGTGCGGACCCGGCCGACGACGACCCGGGGCACCGGCCACAGCGGCCGCACCCCCGAGAGGACACCGGCGCGCCCGAAGCCGTCGAGGGCGTCGGACAGCGCGCAAGTGTCGAGGGCCGCCAGCCGGGCCAGCAGGGAAGCCGGCCCGGCCGGCGAGCCGCTCATCAGACGTACTGCCGGACCACGATGGTCGCCACGCAGGCCGGCTTGGTGCCGCCCTCGGTCTCGAAGGTGACCGTCTGCTGGATCTGCACGCCGCCCTTGATCTCGGTGACCTCGTCGACGACGGCCTTGGCGCGCAGCTTGGCACCCACCGGCACCGGCGAGGGGAAGCGGACCTTCTCCGTGCCGTAGTTGACGCCCATGCCGAAGCCGGTGAACTCGGTCAGCTGCGGCAGGAACCGCGGGATGAGGGAGAGGGTCAAGTAGCCGTGGGCGATCGGGCCGCCGAAGGGGCTCTCCTTCTTCGCCCGCTCCACGTCGACGTGGATCCACTGGTGGTCGCCGGTGGCGTCGGCGAACAGGTTGACCATCTCCTGGGTGATCTCGACGTACTCGGTCGGGCCGAGCTCCTTGCCGACGAGGCTCTTGACGCCCTCGACGCCGTCGACGCTGATGGGGGTGGCCATGGGGTCCTCCTAGGGGTGTGTGCGTGGACTACTGGGCGGACTCGGCCAGGCGCCGAGCCCAGGACAGGTCGGCCTTGCCGGACGGGCTGCGCTTGAGCTCGTCGACGACGACCAGTTCGCGGGGGCGCTTGTGGTCGGCCAGCCGCTCGCCGACGTAGGACCGCGCCTCCTCGTCGGTGAGCTGCGCGCCGGGGCGCAACGCGACGACGGCGACGATCCGGGAACCCCACCGCTGGTCGGGGGCGCCGACGACCATGGCGTCCCGGACGGCCGGGTGGGTGAGCAGGACCTGCTCGACCTCCTCGGCGTAGACCTTCTCGCCGCCGGTGTTGATGACCCGGCTGCCGCGGCCGTGGAAGACCACGGTGCCGTCGGCGTCGATGCTGGCCATGTCGCCGGGGACGACCCACCGCCGCCCGCCGAACTCGCGGAAGGTCTTGGCGGTCGCCTCGGCGTCGCCCTGGTAGCCGATGTGCTCGTCGACCGGCGCGGCCAGCATCCCGATCTCACCGGAGCCGGCCGCGATCGGCCGGCCGGTCTCGTCGATGACCTGCGCGCCCGGGAAGAGCTGGAAGCGCGCGGTCTCGGTCGGGTCGCCCCGCCGGGTCTCCTGGACGGCGTAGGGACCGCCCTCCGAGGAGGCGACGAGGTCGCGGCAGACCATGTCGGCGTGGTGGAGCAGCCGCTGCTTGACGTCGGCGCTCCAGGTCACCCCGACGCTGATCATCAGCCGCAGGGTCGACAGGTCGTACGGGCGGCCGGCGGCCTCGGCGGCGTCGAGCGCGTCGGCCAGCGGCCGGGCGAAGACGTCACCGACGATCGACACCGTGTCGACCTGCTCCCGCTGCACCGTGGCCGCGAGCTCGTCGGGGTCGTAGGACTTCGACGCGAGGTAGACCACCCGCCCGCCGGCCAGCAGCGCGCCGAAGGTCGTGTACATGCCGGTCGCGTGCATCAGCGGCGGCGCCGGCAGGCACACCATCGCGTCCCGGTCGACGCCGAGCCGCTGCAGCGTGGCCCGCAGCTCCTCCAGCGACTGCGGGAGGCGCTCCCCCAGCAGCAGCAGCCCGTTGGCGCTGCACGTGGCGAACAGCCCGGAGTGCCGGGACAGCACGCCCTTGGGCTTGCCGGTGGTGCCGCCGGTGTACATCAGCCAGTGGTCGTTGCCGCGCTGGATGCGCGGCGCCGGCTCGGCGGCGGCCAGGGCCTGCTCGTAGTCGGCCGCCCACGCGGGGACGTCGTCCGGCGCGCCGACCTGGACCAGCGCGGTCAGCTTCGGCAGCGCGCTCCGGGCCTCGCCGAACCGCTCGGCCAGCGAGGCGTCGAAGACGACGGCCTCGGCCTGCGCGTCCTCCAGCAGCTGCACGATCTCGTCGCGGCGGTACCGGTAGTTGACGTTCAGCGGCACCGCACGCAGCTTGAGGATCGCGAAGACGCTCTCCAGGTACTCGATGCCGTTGTAGAGCGCCACGGCCACCCGCGACTCCGGGCCGATGCCCTGGGCGGCGAGGTGTCCGGCGAGCCGGGACGCGCGCTCGTCGAGCTCGGCCCACGTGCGGCTCCGGTCGCCGTGGCTGACCGCCAGCCGGTCGCGCCGGAGGTCCCCCACCGTCTCCAGGACGGTCGCGAAGCTCTCGTTCACGCCCCGTTCCCGGAAGCGGTGAGGCCGACGGGCCCGAGGCCGAAGAGCTTAGCGGCGTTCTCCTTCATGATCTTCGGCCGGACCTCGTCCTTGATCGAGATCGAGTCGAAGTCCTTCATCCACCGCTCGGGCGTGATGACCGGGAAGTCGGACCCGAAGAGCACCTTGTTCTTCAGCAGCGAGTTGGCGTACTGCACCAGCTGCGGCGGGAAGTACTTCGGCGACCAGCCCGACAGGTCGATGTACACCTGCGGCTTGTGCGTGGCCACCGACAGCGCCTCGTCCTGCCACGGGAAGGACGGGTGCGCCAGGATGATCTTCATGTCCGGGAAGTCGACGGCGACGTCGTCGACGTGCATCGGGTTGGAGTACTTCAGCCGGATGCCGCCGCCGGCGCGCTGGCCGGCGCCCACGCCGGTCTGGCCGGTGTGGAACAGCGCCACCAGGTTGTGCTCGGCGATGACCTCGTAGAGCGGGTAGGCCATCCGGTCGTTCGGGAAGAACGCCTGGGTGTTCGGGTGGAACTTGAAGCCCTTGACCCCGTACTCGGTGACCAGCTTCCGGGCCGCCCGCACACCGGCCGCGCCGCGGGCCGGGTCGATGCTGCCGAAGGGGATGATGACGTCGCTGTGCTCGGCGGCGAGCTCGGCGACCTCCTCGTTCGTGGGCACCGGCTCCTCACCGGTCTGCGACACGCTGTCGACGCCGAAGGCGACCGCGGCCATCTTCCGCTCGCGGTAGTACTCGGCCAGCTCCGGCAGCGAGTACTCGGGCATCTTGCCGATGCCGAAGTACTCCCCCATGTCCTCGGCCCCGGCGCTGCGCGGTGCCGTGCCCCGCACCGACTTGTGCACGTGGGTGTGCACGTCGATGGCGACGATCTCGTCCAGGTTGATCCCCATGCCGGTCACTTCCCCGCGGGCTGGCCGGGGACGGTGTCCGGCTTGAAGGGCTGCAGGTGCGGCTGGAAGGTGGTCGGGAAGGCCTCGGCCAGCGCGTCGGCGCTCCAGCCGCCCTCGCGGACCTCGACCGCGACCTCGGTCGGGTGCGACCAGATCGCGATCCGGTCGCCGCCGGCGGCAATGGCCTGGCCGGTGACGCCGGCGGCCTCGTCGGAGGCGAGGAAGACCACGAGCCCGGCGACGTCGTCCGGGGTGCCCAGGCCGCTGGCGCGGACGTCGGCGGGCAGCTGTTCGCCCCGCTCGGCCATCTCCACCAGCTCGGCCATGCCGGGGATGGTGGCGACCATGCGGGTCAGGGCGACGGGGATGACGGCGTTGACCGTGGTGCCGCTGCGCTCGAGCTCGGCGGCCCAGGTGCGGACCAGGCCGACGATGCCGGCCTTGGAGGCGGTGTAGCCGGTCTGGCCGAAGCTGGCGCGCTGGCCGGCCGGCGAGCCGATGAGGATGAGGCGGCCGTTGCCGCCCTGCTCCTTGAACTGCCTGGCGGCGGCCCGGCCGCAGGTGAAGGTGCCGCGCAGGTGGGTCTCGACGACGACGTCGAAGTCGGCGTCCTCCATCTTCAGCAGCGTGCGGTCCCGCAGGACGCCGGCGTTGGTGACCATGACGTCCAGCCGGCCGAACTCCCCGACCGCCTTGGCGACGAGCGCGTCGGCGGCCTCGGTGGAGCCGATGGCCGAGCCCTCGGCGACCGCGGAGCCACCGGCGGCCTGGATGGCCTTGACCGTCTCCTCGGCGAGCTCGACGTCGAGGTCGTTGACCACGACGGCGGCGCCGGCCGCGGCGAGCGCCTTGGCGTAGGCCTGGCCGAGGCCGCGACCGGCCCCGGTGACGACGGCGACCTTGCCGTTCAGCTGCATGGGAGTCCTCTCGAGAGCGTGGCACGGGGGCGCACGGGGTATCCGGGCGGCACGCGCCGAGCACCTGCCGCCTCCGGCAAGTTATTCACTTTCGTGGCGGACGTCAACGCACGAGCGCAGAAAGCGGAAGCCCCCGGGACGCCGCCCCGCGGGTCAGCCGGCGTCGGCGTCGGCGCCGCCGAGGTGTTCCACGAGGCCGGCCGCGATGGCCGCCGCGCCCCGGTCGTACCGGGTCCGCAACCGCAGGGCGACGTGCTCGGCGCGCACGGCCGGCCAGTCCGCCGGCAGGTACTCCACCGGCAGCCCGGGGTCGTGGCGGCCCAGCAGCGTCCACTCGCCGAGCAGCCACAGCTGGCGGGCGAGGTCGTCCGGCGCGTCGGGCAGGGGGTCGGGCCGGTCCCAGCGGGCCAGGAACTGCTCGTAGCCGCGCGCGATCGTGGCGACGTCCCAGGCGTCGTCGATGAGGTCGGGCACCTGGGTGGGGGCGGCGACCGAGGCCCGGAACACCTTGAGGTGGTCCAGGACGTCGAGCTTGCGCACCAGCGCCTCGACGTCCACCTGGCGGGGGGCCACCCACAGGCCGTTCTGCAGCATGCCGAACCCGGCCCACTGGAGGCGGGACCGCAGCAGGTGGCGGTCGGCCCGGCGGCTCTCGGGGAGGGAGAAGCCGAGCAGCGTCCACTGCCCGTCCCAGGTCCGGTTGACCGGCGAGCGCCAGGCGCGCTCGCCGCCCTCGGCGAGCTCGGCACGGGCCCGCGGCGTGGGCGACAGGAAGATCCGCTTGCCGCGGCGGTGCCGTTCGAGGGTGCCGCGGCGCAGCATCCGGCTGACGGTGGACCGCGCCGCGTGCTCCCCGACGCCGACGCGGGCGAGGGCGTCGATGAGACCGAGGGTCGGGACGGCGAGCCCGGGCTCGGTCAGGTGCACGCCGCAGAACATGAGCACGTGGGTCTGCGGCCGCACGTGCGCGGGGGCCAGCGGATCGCCCTCGCCCAGGCCCGGCACCGTCTCGCGGACGTCGGGTGCGAGGTCGTCGTCGCCGGGCGGGCTCGGCGCCACGGTGGTCACGGCGCCGGACTCCACGACGCCGGTGCGGACGTGCTCCTCATCGTGCACTCCTGCCGTTGCGGGACGATTCGCGACGAGCGGGTGACCACGCCCGGGCAACCCCGCTTTCCGCGGGGCGGCAGAGCCGTCTCCCACCGCCGCGACGGTGGGAAACACAATACGCAAGATCGTGACGATCGCCAGTACTGTGCCTCTCATGGAGGAGAATCTGGCGACGATCCTCGAGACCGTGGCCGACCAGCTCGGCGACGCCGTCGCGGTGGTGCAGGGCGACCGGGTCCGGACGTGGGCGGAGCTCGACGACCGCGCGGCCCGCCTCGCCGCCGCCCTGGCCGCCCGCGGCGTGACCGCCGGCGACCGGGTCGGCATCGGTCTGTGGAGCAGCCCGGAGTACGTCGAGGCGGTGTTCGCCGCCTGCAAGCTCGGCGCGACGCCCTTCAACGTCAACTACCGCTACCGCGCCGCGGAGCTCGGCCACGTCCTCGCCGACGCCGGCGCGGCGGCCCTGGTCTTCGACGGGTGGACCGCGGCCGTCGTGGCCGAGGCCGCGACCGGGCTGCCGGCCCTGGTCCGGGTCGGCGCCGCCGCCGAGCACGCCGTCCCCGTCGGGGAGGACCTCGAGCAGCTGCTCGCCGGCACCGCCCCCCTCCCCCGCACCGCCCGCCCCGACGGCGACTGGCTGCTCTACACCGGCGGCACGACCGGCCTGCCCAAGGGCGTCCTGACCCGCCAGTCGACGGTGTTCGCGGTCAGCTGCGTGCCCAACGGGTTCGCCAAGTTCGGCATCCCGGCGCCGCGCACGGTCGACGAGCTGGCCCGGCGCGCCCGCGAGTCGCGCGCCGAGCCCGACCGGCTGGTCACCTACACCCCGACCCCGCTCATGCACGGCACCGGCATCTACACGACCCTCGGCACCCTGGTGGCCGGCGGCCGCATCGTCTTCCCGGCGTCGCGTTCCTTCGACCCCGACGAGCTGGCCGCAGCGGTGGCCCGGCACCGGGTCACCGACCTCGTCATCGTGGGCGACGTCTTCGCCCGGCCCCTGGTCACCGCCCTCGACGCGGCCGCCGCCGCGGGGCGCCCGTACGACCTGTCGAGCCTGCGCCGGGTGGTCTCGGTCGGCGCGGTGTTCAGCGCCGAGAACAAGGCGGCCCTGCTCCGGCACGCCGACGTCGACATCACCGACGTCGTCGTGGCCTCCGAGGGCGGGCCGTACGCGGTGTCCCTCACCCGCCGCGGCGAGGTGGCCCCCACCTCGCGGTTCGTCCTCGCCCCGGGGGCCCGGCTGCTCGACGAGGACGGGCGCGACGTCGTCCCCGGCTCGGGCCGGGTGGGTGTCCTCGCCGCCCCCGCGCCGCCCGAGGTGCACTACGCCGGCGACGCCGCGGCCAGCAACGGAACGTTCCGGGTCGTCGACGGCGTCCGGTACTCCGTGCCCGGCGACCTCGCCCGGCTGGAGGCGGACGGCTCGCTGGTCTTCCAGGGTCGCGGCAGCCGGGTGGTCAACACCGGCGGGGAGAAGGTGCAGCCCGAGGAGGTGGAGCAGGTCCTCCTGCGCCACCCCGCGGTCCGGGACGCGATCGTCGTGGGCGTCCCCGACGAGCGCTTCGGCCAGCGCATCACCGCCGTGGTGGCGCTGGACGACGGGCAGGAGGTGAGCGCGGAGCAGCTGCGCGCCGCCGTGGGCGCGGAGCTGGCCGACTACAAGCGGCCGCGCGAGGTGGTCTTCGTGCGGGAGGTGCACCGCTCCCCCGCCGGGAAGGCCGACCTGCGCTGGGCCGGCCGGGTGGCGCGCGGCGAGGACTGACGCCGCTACCCGTGGGTAGCCTCCGGTGCCATGTCGCTCGCGCAGCCGCTGGACGCCGACCCCGCGCCCACCGCCCCGACGTTCGAGTCCACCGACCCGGCCTCGGGCGCGGTCGTCGGCGTCTTCCCCGTGGACGACGCCGCGGCGGTCCGGGCCGCGGTCGGGCGGGCCCGCGCCGCCGCCGTCCCGTGGGCCGCGCTCGGCTTCGACGGCCGCCGCCGGCGGCTGGCCGCCTTCCGCGGCTCGCTGGCCCGCCGCCTGCACGAGCTGGCCGACCTGGTGCACCGGGAGAACGGCAAGCCGCACGCCGACGCGATCCTCGAAATCAGCCTCGCCGTCGACCACCTGGCCTGGGCCGGCGCCCACGCGCGCAAGGTGCTGGGCCCGCGCCGGGTCAACACGGGGCTGCTGGCCGCCAACCACGCCGCCTCCGTGGAGTACCAGCCGCTCGGCGTGGTCGGGGTGATCGGCCCGTGGAACTACCCGGTGTTCACGCCGATGGGCTCGATCGCCTACGCGCTGGCCGCCGGCAACGCGGTCGTCTTCAAGCCGTCCGAGCACACCCCCGCGGTGGGCGCGTGGCTCGCCGCGGCGTGGCGGGCGGCCGTCCCGGACGCCGCCGACGTCCTGCAGGTGGTCACCGGGGCCGGGGAGACCGGGGCGGCGCTGTGCCGGGCCGGGGTCGGCAAGCTGGCCTTCACCGGCTCGGCGCCCACCGGCCGGAAGGTGATGGCCACCTGCGCCGAGACCCTCACGCCGGTGCTCATGGAGCTCGGCGGCAAGGACGCGATGATCGTCGACGACGACGCCGACGTGGCCGCCGCCGCCGACGCGGCCGTGTGGGGCGCGATGAGCAACGCCGGGCAGACCTGCATCGGCATCGAGCGGGTCTACGCCACCGAGCGGGTGTACGACGCGTTCGTCGCCGAGGTCACCGAGCGGGTGCGCGGGCTGCGGCCGGGGTCCGACGACGGCGCCGCCTACGGCCCGATGACCATGCCGACGCAGACCGACGTCGTCCGGCGGCACGTCGAGGACGCGGTCGCCGCGGGCGGGCGGGTGCTCGCCGGCGGGACGGTCGACGGGCGGTACGTGGCGCCGACGGTCCTGCTCGACGTCCCGGAGACCTCCGCCGCGGTGTCCGAGGAGACCTTCGGGCCGACCCTCACCATCAGCCGCGTGCGCGACGCCGAGGAGGCGCTGGCGCGCACCAACGCCAACCCGCACGGCCTGGCCGGCGCGGTGTACTCGCGGTCGCGGGCCCGGGCGATGGACCTCGCCCGGCGGATGCGCACCGGCATGACGTCGGTGAACTCGGTGCTCACCTTCGCCTCGGTGCCGGCGCTGCCCTTCGGCGGGGTGGGCGAGAGCGGCTTCGGCCGGATCCACGGCCCGGACGGCCTGCGTGAGTTCACCCGGGCCAAGGCGATCACCCGCCAGCGGGTGCCGTTGCCCGTCAACCTCATGAGCTTCGGCCGGCCCGCCGCGGCCGCCGACGCCCTGGCCCGGGTCATGGGGCTGGTGCACGGACGCCACCGGTGAGCGCTGCGGAGGAGGACGGCGGGACGTTCGACGTCGTCGTCGTGGGTGCGGGCTCGGCCGGCTGCGCGCTGGCCGGGCGGCTCAGCGAGGACCCGTCGCGGCGGGTGCTGCTGCTGGAGGCCGGGGGCTCCGACGACGTCCTCGAGGTCCGGGTGCCGGCAGCCCTCTACAAGAACTGGCGCACCCGGCGGGACTGGAACTACACGACCGAGCCACAGCCGGGCCTCGGCGGGCGCCGGCTGTTCTGGCCGCGGGGCAAGCTGCTCGGCGGGTCGTCGTCGATCAACGCGATGATCTACGTGCGCGGGAACGCCCGCGACTACGACGAGTGGGCGCGGCTGACCGGCGACCCGTCGTGGTCCTACGAGCACGTGCTCCCGCTGTTCCGGCGGATGGAGGACAACGCCCGCGGCGCCGACGGCTTCCACGGCACGGGCGGGCCGCTGCGCGTGGAGGACCCCCGCTCCCCGCACCCGTGGTCGCGGGCCGCCGTGCAGGCCGCGGTCGCCGCCGGCCACCCGCGCAACGACGACTTCAACGGCGCCGCCCAGGACGGCGCCGGCCTGTACCAGCTCACCCAGCGGCGCGGCCGGCGCTGGTCGGCCGCCGACGCCTACCTGCACCCGGCCTCGGCCCGGCCGAACCTGACCGTCCGGACCGGCGCGCTGACCACCCGGGTGCTGCTCTCCCGCGGGCGGGCCACCGGCGTCGAGTACCGGCGCGGCGGGCGGACGCACACCGCGTCCGCCGCGGAGGTGGTCCTGGCCGGCGGGGCGGTGAACTCCCCGCAGCTGCTGATGCTGTCCGGCATCGGCCCGGCCGCCCACCTGCGCACGGTCGGCGTCGACGTCGTCCACGACCTGCCGGGGGTCGGCGGCGGCCTGCAGGACCACCCCCTGGTGCCGGTGGTCTGGCGCACCCGGACGGGGCGGTCCCTGCTGCGCGGCGAGTCGCCGTCGGGCTACGCGCGCTGGTTCGCCGCCCGCCGCGGCCCGCTGTCGTCCAACCTGGCCGAGGCCGGGCTGTTCAGCCGCTCCCGGCCCGGGCTCGACGCGCCGGACCTGCAGCACCACTTCCTCCCGGTCAAGTTCTGGCGGCAGGCGGAGGTCGACCCGGACGTCGACGCGTTCACCGCCGCCGCCGTCCTGGTGCGGGTGCACTCCCGCGGCACGGTGCGGCTGCGCTCGGCCGACCCGGCCTGGGCACCGGCGGTCGACCCCGGCTACCTCACCGACGGCCGCGACGTCGACGCCCTGGTCTGCGGGGTCGAGCAGGCGCGGGAGGTCGCCGCGACCGGCCCGCTGTCGGCCGTCCTCGCCGAGGAGTGGTCGCCCGGTGGCACGGTGCGCGGCCCCGACGGGCTGCGGCGGGCCCTGCGGGAGACCCTCGAGTCGCTGTACCACCCGGTCTCCTCCTGCCGGATGGGCACCGACGACGAGGCGGTGGTCGACCCCACGCTGCGGGTGCACGGCCTCGAGGGGCTGCGGGTGGTCGACGCCTCGGTCATGCCGACGCTGGTGCGGGGCAACACCAACGCACCGACGATCATGATCGCCGAGCGGGCGGCCGACCTGATCGCCGGGCGCACCCTCGACCCCGCGCTCACCGGCTGATCCCCGGGCCGCGGGGCCTGTGCAGCGCGGCCGACCGGGAGCATGCTCGCACTCCCCCATCAGCCGACCAGCTCAGGAGCAGCCATGGCCCGGACACCCCAGGAGATCTTCGCCGACCACGTGGCGGCGATCGGCGCCGGCGACGTCGACGCGATCGTCGCCGACTACGCCGAGGACGCCGTCGTCATCACCCCCGACGGCGTGACCCGGGGCCGGGACGGCATCCGGCAGGTCTTCACCACGCTGCTCGGGGAGATCCCCGACGCCCGGTGGGACGTGCCCACCCAGGTGTTCGAGGGCGACGTCCTGTTCATCGAGTGGACGGCGGTCGCGGAGAAGGCCCGGGCCGAGGGCGTCGACACCTTCGTCTTCAGCGGCGACTCGATCCAGGTGCAGACGGTGCGGCTGACGCTGGAGCGCACCGCCTGACCCGGCTCAGCCGTGTGCCTGGCCGGCCGCGGCCTGCGTCGGTGACGGCGGCAGGCCCACCTCCGGCCCCCCGGCCGGTGCGGGCCGGCGGCGGATCGCGATCGACATCGCCGCGGCCGCCAGGCACAGCGCGCCCGCGCCGAACCAGGCGAGGTCGTAGGAGCCGGTGACGTCGCGGATGACGCCGCCCCCGTACGCGGCGAACGCCGACCCGACCTGGTGCGAGGCGAACACCCAGCCGAAGACCACCGGCGCCCGCGCGCCGAAGTGCTCGCGGCACAGCGCCAGCGTCGGGGGCACCGTGGCCACCCAGTCCAGGCCGTAGAAGACGATGAAGGCGATCATGCTGACCTGGACGTCGGGCCCGAACAGCGGCGGCAGCAGGAACAGCGAGAAGCCGCGCAGCGCGTAGTAGGCCAGCAGCAGCACCCGCGGGTCGACGCGGTCGGTGAGCCAGCCGGAGAACACCGTCCCGGCGATGTCGAAGATCCCGACGACGGCCAGCAGACCGGCCGCGGTGGTCACCGGCATGCCGTGGTCGTGCGCGGCCGGGATGAAGTGCGGCTGCACCAGCCCGTTGGTGGACAGCCCGCAGATGAAGAAGCCGCCGGCGAGCAGCCAGAACGGCCGGCGCTGGACGGCGTCGGCCAGGCCGCGCACCGCCGTCCGCGCCGCGCCGGTGCGCACCAGGGGAGGCTCGTCGGCCGGCGTCCCGCCGTAGGGGGCGACGCCGAGGTCGCTCGGCCGGTCGCGCAGCAGCCACGCCACCAGGGGGACGACGGCCAGCGCGGCGGCCGTGGTGCCCAGGGACGCCGAGCGCCAGCCCCAGTTCTCGTCCGCCCAGGCGACCAGGGGCAGGAACACCAGCTGCCCGGTGGCGCCGCCGGCGGTGAGGATGCCCGACACCAGCCCGCGGCGGGCGACGAACCAGCGGCCGGTGACCGTGGCGACCAGGGCCAGCGCCATCGACCCGGTGCCCAGCCCCACCAGGAGCCCCCACAGCAGGACCAGCTGCCAGCTCGCCGTCATGAACACGGTCAGGCCGCTGCCGGTGGCGGTCAGCAGCAGCGCGCCCACCACGACCCGCCGGATGCCGAAGCGCTCCATCAGGGCCGCCGCGAAGGGCGCGGTCAGCCCGTACAGCGCCATGTTGACCGCGACCGCGGCGGAGATGGTGGACACCGACCAGCCGAACTCGGCCCGCAGCGGCTCGATGAGCACGCCGGGCACCGCGCGGAAGGCGGCGGCGCCGACCAGGGCCAGGAACGTGACCGCCGCGACCCACCACGCCGGGTGGACGCGGCGGGCGGAACGGCGGTGGTCGGTCGTCGTCACGACGACGAGCATGACCGACCGGCCCAGGCGACCGACAGTGGCCCGGAGGCCAACATGTGCAACGATCCGGCCATGCCACCAGGCCCGAGTCCGGCCATGCCGACAGGCCCGGGTCCGGCCATGCCGACAGGCCCGAGTCCGGCCACGCCCCCAGGCCCGGGTCCGGCCGTGCCCCCGCGTGCGGACCGGCACGAGGTCGCCGTCCTGGCGCTGCCCAACACCATCGCCTTCGAGCTCGGACTCCCCCACCGGCTGCTCGAGTCCGCCGTGGACGCCGACGACCGGCGCCTCTACCGCGTGCGGGTGGCCACCCTCGACGGCGGGCCGGTGCGCACCTCGGCCGGCTTCGACGTGCTGCCGCAGCACGACGTCTCGCTGCTCGACGAGGCCGCCACCGTCGTCGTCCCCGGGGTGTACGGCGGCACCGCGATGAGCGAGGGGACGCTCCCGGCCGAGCTCGGCGAGGCCCTGCGGGCGGCCGCGGGGCACGCCCGCATGGTGTCGATCTGCACCGGCGCCTTCGTGCTCGCCGCCGCCGGGCTGCTCGACGACCGGCCGGCCACCACCCACTGGATGCACGCCGCGGCCTTCCGGCGGCTGTTCCCCTCGGTGCACCTGGACCCCGGTGTGCTCTTCGTCGACGACGGCGACGTGCTGACCTCCGCGGGCAACGCCGCCGGCATCGACCTGCTCCTGCACCTCGTCCGCCGCGACCACGGCAGCGAGGTGGCCAACCGGGCCGCCCGGCGCAACGTCGTCGCCCCCTGGCGGGAGGGCGGCCAGTCCCAGTTCGTCGAGCGCCCCCTCCCCGAGACCGGCGAGACCGGCACCGCGGCCACCCGCGCCTGGGCCGCCGACCGGCTGGCCACCCCGCTCACCCTGGCCGACCTCGCCGGGCACGCCCGGATGAGCGTGCGCACCTTCACCCGCCGGTTCCGCGAGGAGACCGGGCTCTCGCCGCTGCGCTGGCTGGCGGGGCAGCGGCTGGCCCTGGCCCGCCAGCTGCTCGAGTCCACCGACGCCCCGATCGACCGGGTCGCCGTGGACGCCGGGTTCGGCACCCCGGCCTCGCTGCGACAGCACCTGCGGGCCAGCATCGGCGTGGCCCCCGGCACCTACCGGCGCGCCTACCGCGGCAACGGTGTGACCGGACACTCCCCGGGGTGAGGGCACAGACACCCTCCGCGTCTGGTTGAGTACGACGTACCGGCGCCGCCCTCCGCTCATCCGGAGCTGCAGGACTCGACGTCGGACCGAGGCTGCGCCACCGAGGCGCGCCCGGTTGCCCGACGTCCCGCTGACGACGTGAGCCCGCGCAGGTGCGCCGGCGCTCGCGGTCGCCGGGTCGCCCGGGGAGCCACACCGAGCGTCAGGACACCCAGATGACCTCGCACGACCCCGCCACGCCCACCGCCGACAGCGCCGCCCCGCGCCCCCGCCGCCGCGGCAGCCGCGGCCGCGGTCGCCCCGCCGGTGCGCAGCCGGCCGGCGCGCAGACCCGCCCGCAGCCGGACCCGGTGCCCGCCGCCGTCGTCCCCGCCGGGGACGACGCCACCGTGCTGCCGACCGACACGACCTTCGCCGCCCTCGGCGTCCCCGCCCCCCTGGTCGAGGTGCTCACCGCCAGCGGCATCACCGCGCCCTTCCCGATCCAGGTGGCCACGCTGCCGGACACCCTGGCCGGGCGCGACGTCCTCGGCCGCGGCCGCACCGGCTCCGGCAAGACCCTCGCCTTCAGCCTCCCGCTGGTGGCCCGGCTGGCGGCCTCGACCAGCCGGCGGCAGCCGAAGCGGCCGCGGGCGCTGGTCCTCGTGCCGACCCGGGAGCTGGCCAACCAGGTGCTCGCCGTCGTCGACCCGCTGGCCCGGGCACTCGGCATGAAGGCCACCACCGTCTTCGGTGGCGTCGGCCAGAACCCGCAGGTGCAGGCGCTGGCCGGCGGCATCGACGTGCTCATCGCCTGCCCCGGCCGGCTCGAGGACCTCATCGGCCAGGGCCACGCCGACCTCGGCGCGGTCGAGGTCACCGTCCTCGACGAGGCCGACCACATGGCCGACCTGGGCTTCCTGCCCGGCGTCAAGCGCCTGCTCGACCGGACGCCGAAGGTCGGCCAGCGGCTGCTGTTCTCAGCCACGCTGGACAACGGCGTCGACGTCCTGGTCAAGCGCTACCTGTCGAACCCGACGACGCACTCGGTGGACCCCGCCGTCGCACCGGTGTCGACCATGACCCACCACGTGTTCCGGGTGGACGCCGCCGACAAGGCGCAGGTCGTCAAGGAGCTGGCCTCGGGGCTCGGCCGCAGCGTGCTGTTCACCCGCACCAAGCACCAGGCCAAGAAGCTGGCCAAGCAGCTCACCGCCGCCGGCGTGCCCGCCGTCGACCTGCACGGCAACCTCAGCCAGAACGCCCGCGAGCGCAACCTCGAGGCGTTCAGCAGCGGGGACACCCGGGTGCTGTGCGCGACCGACATCGCCGCCCGCGGCATCCACGTCGACGACGTCTCGCTGGTCGTGCACGTCGACCCGCCGGCCGAGCACAAGGCCTACCTGCACCGCTCCGGGCGCACCGCGCGCGCCGGCGCCGGTGGCACCGTCGTCACCATCGCCACGCCCGACCAGGCCGGCGAGGTGCGCACCCTGGCCCGCCAGGCCGGGATCACGCCACAGGTGTCGGTCGTCAAGCCCGGCGCCCGCGAGATCGGCGAGCTGACCGGGCCGGCCGCGCCCTACGTCGAGCCGGCCGCGGCACCGGCGCCGCAGCCCCAGGGGCAGGGCGGCGGCCGGCGTCGGCGGGGCGGCGGCGGGAACGGTGCGGCCGCCGCCGGCGGGCGCACCGCGACGACGGGCACGGCCGGTACCGGCAGCCGTGGCGGCTCGGGCCGTCCGGCCGGTCCGGCGCGCACCCGCGCAGAGCTCGCCGCCCGCGCGGGCACCCACTCCGCCGCGGGCTTCAGCGGCCGCTCGCGCCGCGGCGGGCGCTGACCTCCCGGGGGCCGGCCGGCGACGGCCGGCCCCCGGGTGGTGGGCACGACGAGGGGCGACCAGAGTGTGGGCGAACCCCGTCCCACCTGATCAGCGAGGTACGCCATGCGTCTGCCCATCACCCTGTCCGAGATCGGCCCACGACTCTCGGCCGGCGCGTTCATCCTCAACAGCGGCCTGGGCAAGCGCGGTGCCGACGAGAGCACCGCTGCCGGCCTGCACGGGTTCGCCGCGGGCACCTACCCGTTCCTCAAGGACATCCCGCCGCAGCAGTTCGCCAAGGGCCTGGCCTATGGCGAGATCGCGATCGGGAGCCTGCTGCTCGCCCCGTTCGTGCCCACCGCGGTCGCCGGCGCCGCGCTCACCGCGTTCTCCGGCGGGCTGCTCGGCCTGTACCTGAACACGCCGGGGATGCGGAAGCCCGGCAGCCTGGCCCCCACCCAGGAGGGCCTCGCCGTCGCCAAGGACGTCTGGCTGCTCGGCATCGGCGTCGGGCTGCTCACCCGCGGCACCATCGACCGCGAGCCGCGCCGGGTGCGCAAGGCCGCCCGGACGCTGGCCAAGGCCAACCGGAAGGCCGCCCGCGCCGCCGCCCGGACCGAGTGACCCCTCGCGGGGGCGGGACCGGCCCGCCCCCGCGGTCACCCGGGCAGGAACACCTGGCTCACGATCCGCCGCCTGCGGACGCCGTCGGGCTCCAGCGCCATCCGCGCGGTGAGGACGGTGCGCAGCTCGGTGACCAGCTCCGCGAACTCCTCGTCGCTGAGCCACACCGCGATCTGCCGGTAGCCCACGCCGTCCCGCGCGAGGTCGAGCCCGCCGTCCCCCGCGCCGTCGGCGTACCGGTCGAAGTCGGCCAGCAGGGCCGCCACGAAGGTGGCGAACGCGCGGCGGTGCTCCTCGGGCGTCATTGCCGCGGCCGCCTCCCCACCCACCGAGGCCGCTCCGGTCACCAGCCGGTAGCTGCGCTCCGCGGCGCCGCGCACCTTCCGCTCCCCCACCACCGTCAGGACGCCGGCGTCGCCGAGCACCCCCACGTGCCGGTAGAGCGTCGCCGGCGGGACGTCGGGCAGCAGCCCACGCAGCTCGGCCGTGGTGAGCGTCCGATCGCCGAGGAACGCCTGCACGATCCGCAGCCGGACGGGGTGGAGGAGGAGGTCCGCGGACGCCATCGACTCACCGTTCTCATGTTTGACATTGGTCGCGATGTTGAGAATGATAGCCGCATGGCGACGATGACGACGACCCCGCAGACCCTCCGGCTCACCCTCACCCGCAGCGAGAAGGTCTTCGGGCTGCTGCGCGACCTCGAGGTCCCGCGCGACTCCGTCACCTCCGTCGAGTCCGTCCCGGACGGGCTGTCGGTCCTCCGCGGGCTGCGCGCCCCGGGCCTGGGCCTGCCCAGTGTCCGCGCGATCGGCACCTGGCGCCGGCGCGGTGAGAAGTCGCTGGTGAGCGTGCGCCGCGGCCAGCCGGCGGTGCGCGTGCGGCTGGCCGGCCAGCGCTTCGACACGCTGCTGGTCGGCGCCGACGACGCCGCGGCGGTGGCCGGCGAGCTGACCGGGGGGCGGTGACAGTGCGCGAGACGACCCTGCACGTCCCGGGCGAGCCCCCGCTCGCGGGCACGCTGACCCTCCCCGACGACGGGTCCCGCCCGGTGCCCGCGGTGCTGCTGGCCGCCGGCTCCGGCCCCCTGGACCGGGACTCCAACCACCGCCGCATGCGCTTCGAGGTCACCCGCCAGCTGGCGCACGCCCTCGCCGCCGGCGGCATCGCCTCGCTGCGCTACGACAAGCACGGCGTCGGCGAGAGCCCCGGCGACTGGCGCACGGCCGGCTTCACCGACAACGTCGACGACCTCAGCCGTGCGCGCGACGCCCTCGCCGCCCGCCCGGAGGTCGACCCCGCACGCATCGTGCTCGCCGGCCACAGCGAGGGCGCACTGCTGGCGGCCGCGCTGGCCGCACGCGGAGCGCGGACGGCCGGGGTGGTCCTGCTCTCCCCCAGCGCCACCCCCGGCGAGGAGCTGCTGCGGTGGCAGGCCCGGCAGATCGCCCCGACGCTGCCGGCCCCCGTCCGCGCGCTGCTGCGGCTGTTCCGCACCGACCTGGAGGCGAAGGTCGTGGCCAACCACGCGCGCATCCGGGCGACCACGACCGACGTCGCCCGGATCGGCGGCGTCCGGCTCAACGCCCGCTGGACGCGGGAGTTCATGGCCCACGACCCGCGCACCGACCTCGCCCGCCTGTCCGTGCCCGTCCTCGCCCTCACCGGCGAGAAGGACCTCCAGGTGCCGGTCGCGGACCTCGACGTCCTCCGGGCCACGGTGCCCGGCCCGGTCGAGGTGCACCAGGTGCCCGACCTGACCCACACGCTGCGCCGGCAGCCGGGGCCCGCCTCGCTGCGGGCCTACCGGTCGGAGCTGCGCTCCCCGGTCGACCCACGGGTGCTGGGCACGGTCGTGGACTGGTGCCGCCGGACGGTCGCTGCGCACGACCTGCCGAGGACCTGTGAACCCCCTGTGTAGGGGTTCCCTCAGGTCCTACAAAGTTGCAGTATCTGCGGCACAGCGGCCCCCGGCGACGGAACGGGGCCACCGGCCCCGAGGAGAACCCGTGCCGCAATCGACCGGTCCCGCGCGCCGTACCGCCGCCGTCGTCCTCGCCCTCGGCCTCGGCCTGAGCGCCTGCGGTGGGGACGACGGGGGCACCGACGCCGCGTCCGACAGCACCACGAGCAGCGCAGCGGAGACCAGCAGCAGCGCCGCCGCCTCGCCGGGGTCGTCGGCACCCGCCGAGTCCGAGGCGGAGGTCGTGACCGTCAACGCGGTCGACTTCGACTTCGAGCTCTCGGAGGACAGCTACTCCGCCGGCACGTACACCTTCGAGGTGACCAACACCGGCAACATGCCGCACAACTTCGTCGTCGAGAAGGACGGCGAGGACGTCGCCGGCACCGAGGTCCTCCAGCCGGGCGGCACCGCCACCCTCGAGGTGACCCTCGAGCAGGGCGACTACTCCTTCTACTGCGGCGTCGGCCAGCACCGGGCCAACGGCATGGAGACGGCGGTGACCGTCACCGCCTGACCGACCACCCGACCCGGCCGCTCCCCTCGGCCGGGCCGGTTCCCGAGATCCCGGGAGGTGGGCGGCGGGACCCCCGCTCGCCGCCCACCTCCCGGGCCTCAGTTCCCGCTGGAGAAGGCCGCGTCGAACGCGGCGGCCGGCGGGTCGAACGCCAGCCGGCGCACGAAGGCCAGGGCCTCGGGGGCGCCGACCAGCCGGTCCATCCCGGCGTCCTCCCACTCCACCGAGATCGGCCCGTCGTAGCCGATGGTGTTGAGCATCCGGAAGCACGCCTCCCACGGGACGTCGCCGTGGCCGGTGGAGACGAAGTCCCAGCCGCGCCGCGGGTCGGCCCAGGGCAGGTGCGAGCCCATCCGGCCGTTGCGGCCGTTGCCCACCTGCCTCTTCGCGTCCTTGCAGTCGACGTGGTAGATCCGGTCCTTGAAGTCCCAGAGGAAGCCGACCGGGTCGAGGTCCTGCCAGACGAAGTGGCTGGGATCCCAGTTCAGCCCGAAGGCCTCCCGGTGCCCGACCGCCTCCAGCGCGCGGACCGTCGTCCAGTAGTCGTAGGCGATCTCCGACGGGTGGACCTCGTGGGCGAAGCGGACACCCACCTCGTCGAAGACGTCGAGGATGGGGTTCCAGCGAGCGGCGAAGTCGGCGTAGCCGTCCTCGATCATCGACTCGGGCACCGGCGGGAACATCGCGACGGTCTTCCAGATCTTCGACCCGGTGAACCCGACGACGACGTCGACGCCCAGCTTCGCCGCGGCGCGGGCGGTCGTCTTCATCTCCTCGGCCGCCCGCTGCCGGACGCCCTCGGGGTCTCCGTCGCCCCACACCCGCGGGTGCACCATGCCGCGGTGCCGCTCGTCGATCGGGTCGTCACAGACGGCCTGGCCGTTGAGGTGGTTGGAGATGGCGAAGACCCGCAGCCCGTACTTCTCCAGCAGCGCCTTGCGGTCGGCGACGTAGGAGTCGTCGTTCGCGGCGCGCTCGACGTCGAGGTGGTCGCCCCAGCAGGCGATCTCCAGGCCGTCGTAGCCCCATTCGGAGGCCAGCCGGCACACCTCCTCGAACGGCAGGTCGGCCCACTGGCCGGTGAACAGCGTGACGGGACGGGGCATCAGGCGTCTCCTCGCGGGTCGGTCGTCACTGGGGGATCCCGGTCCAGGCGGAACCGGCGGCGGCGCTGTGCTCGACGGCGTCGAGCACCCGCTGGACCTGCAGGCCGTCGGCGAAGGACGGCGCGGGGTCCTCCCCCTTGGCGATGGCGGTGACCAGGTCGACGACCTGGTGGGTGAAGCCGTGCTCGTAGCCCAGCCCGTGCCCGGCCGGCCACCAGGCGCCGACGTAGGGGTGGCCGGGCTCGGTGACCAGGATGCGGCGGAAGCCGGCGACCTCGGCGGGCTCGGTGCCGTCGAAGAACTCCAGGACGTTCATGTCCTCGAAGTCGAAGGCCAGGCTGCCGGCCGAGCCGTTGACCTCGATGCGGATGGCGTTCTTGCGGCCGAGGGCGAAGCGGGTGGCCTCGAAGCTGGCCAGCGCGCCGCCGCTGAACCGGCCGATGAACAGGGCCGCGTCGTCCACGGTGACGGTGCCCGTCTCCGAGCCCCCGACCCCCGACAGCTTGCCGGTCTCCGCCGGCAGCGGGCGCTCCTTGACGAAGGTCTCCAGCAGTGCGCTGACGCCGGTGACCCGCTGCCCGGTGATGTACTGCGTCAGGTCGACGACGTGCGCGCCGATGTCTCCCAGCGCCCCCGAGCCGGCCTTGTCCTTCTCCAGCCGCCACGACATCGGCGCGGCCGGGTCGGCGATCCAGTCCTGCAGGTACTGGGCGCGCACGTGCCGGATCTCCCCGAGCCGGCCCTCGGCCACCAACTGCCGGGCCAGCCCGATCGCCGGCACCCGGCGGTAGGTGAAGCCGACCATCGACCGCACCCCGCGCCGGGCGGCCCGCGCGGCGGCCTCGGCCATCGCCTCGGCCTCCGCGACGGTGTTGGCCAGCGGCTTCTCGCAGAGCACGTGCTTGCCGGCGTCCAGCGCGGCGATCGCGATCTCGGCGTGCGTGTTGCCGGGTGTGCAGACGTCGACGAGGTCGACGTCGGGGCGCTCGATCACGCGGCGCCAGTCGGTCTCGGTGCCCGCCCAGCCCAGCTTGCGGGCGGCGTCGCCGACCCGGACGGGGTCCCGGCCCGCGAGGACCGTGAGCTCGGGCTGCAGCGGGAGGTCGAAGAAGTGCGGGGCGGTGCGCCAGGCCTGCGAGTGCGCGGCGCCCATGAAGGCGTAGCCGATCAGGCCGACGCCGAGGGTGGGGGTCATCGGGAGGGCTCCTCGGTTGGCGGGGCCGCCGGGTGGGCTCGCTGCCCACCCGGCGACCCCACGTCGATCAGGACTCGAAGGCGCGGTCGATGTACTGGTCGACGTTCTCGGCGGTGACCACCGGAGCGTCGAGCACGGTCCGCCGCGGGACACCCTGCGAGGTCAGGTCCGACAGGCTCTTCTCCTGGGCGATGAGCCGGGCGAGCTTGATGCCGTCGGCGGCCTGGGTGTGCGGGTAGATGACGGTGGCCTGCAGGACCGACTCGCCGGACTCGATCTCGCGCATGGCGTTGGCCGAGCCCGCACCCCCGACCATGATGAACTCGTCGCGGCCGGCGTTCTGGATGGCGGCCAGGACGCCGACGCCCTGGTCGTCGTCGTGGTTCCAGAGCGCGTCGATCTGCGGAGCGGCCTGCAGCAGGTTCGCCGCCGCCTCCTCGCCGCCCTCGACGGTGAAGTCCGCGGCCACGCGGTTGGCGACCGACAGGCCGCACTCGCTGAGCGCGTCGGCGAAGCCCTGGCTGCGGTCCTGGGTCAGCGGCAGCGAGTCGATGCCGGCGATCTCGGCGACGACGGCGTTGGGGTTGTCGCCCACCTGCTCGCAGACGTAGGTGCCGGCCGAGACGCCCATGCCGTAGTTGTCGCCGAGGATCGTGGCGCGCGCGGCGAACGGGCTGTTGAACTCGCGGTCGACGTTGATGACCGGGATCCCGGCCTCCATCGCCTGCAGCGCGACCGGGGTCAGCGCGGCGCCGTCGAAGGGCAGCAGCACGATCGCGTCGACGCCGTCGTTGATGAACGTCTCGACCTGGCTGATCTGGGTGCCGACGTCGTTGGTGCCCTCGGCGACGGTGAGCTCGACGTCCTCGTACTCCTCGGCAGCGGCCCGGGCGGCCTCGGTGATGCCGGCCATCCAGCCGTGGTCGGCGGCCGGGGCCGAGAAGCCGATGCGGACGGTGTCGCCGGTCTCGTCGTTCGAGCTGGCGGCGTTGTTCCCGCCGCCGTCCCCGCCGGAGCTCTCCTCGGGGGTGTTGCTCGTGCAGCCGGCGATCAGGGCGCCGGCGCCCACGAGAGCCACCGCGGTGGACGTCAGGCGCCGGTAGGGGCGCCGCCTCGCTGCAGACATGTCATCTCCTCGAAGGACAAGCCTCCCTGGCAGGGACTCGGCCAGGTGGTGGTGCGTCGGTGGTTCACCCCGCCGGGCCGGCGGGGGTGGTGCGGCTGGGGGCGGACGGCGGCTGCCGCCCGCGGGCGGGTCAGGGTCGGGGGCGGTCGGTGGTCGCGCCGGGCGGGGTGCCGCCGGGCCCACCGGGGACCGACCCACCGGACACCGCACCGGCCGGTGCGCCGGCGGTCGGGGAGGTGGTCGGCCCGGATCCTCTGCCGAGCCGGCCGAGGCTGAAGCTGCCGGTCGCCAGCCGCATCTGCAGCAGGACGGCGACGACGATGATCACGCCCTTGGCGACCGCCTGCGCCGAGCTGGACAGGTTGTTCAGCGTGAACACGTTGTTGAGCGTCGTGAAGATCAGGACGCCGAGGACGGTGCCGACGATCGTGCCGCGGCCACCGATGAGCAGCGTGCCGCCGATGACGACCGCCGCGATCGCGTCCAGCTCGTACAGCGTGCCGTGGGTGGAGCTGCCGGTCGTCGTCCGGGCCATGAGCATGACCGCGGCGATGCCGCAGGCGACGCCGGAGAGGACGTAGAGCCACATCGTGTGCCGCTGCACCCGGATGCCGGCCAGGCGGGCGGCCTCGGCGTTGCCGCCGACGGCGAAGGTGCGCCGGCCGAACGTCGTCCGGTTGAGCAGGACCCACCCGGCGATCGCGACCAGCGCGAAGATGATCACCAGCGTCGGGACGCCGAGGACGTCGCCGGAGAAGAACGCGAGGAAGTCCCGGTCCTGGACGATCTGGGTGCGCCGGTTGGCGATGATCTCCGCCAGACCGCGGGCCGCGGCGAGCATCGCGAGGGTGGCGATGAAGGCGACGAGCTTGCCGTAGGCGATGACGATGCCGTTGACCAGCCCGGCGCCGGCACCGACGGCCAGCGCCGTGAACACCATGACGATCCAGTGGAAGTCCTCGGCCATGGCCTGGGTGGCCAGCGTCGTGGCCCACACCGAGGACAGCGCGACCAGCGCGCCGACCGACAGGTCGATGCCCCCGCCGATGATCACGAAGGTCATGCCGACGCTGACCACGCCGATCACGGCGGCCAGCCGCAGGATCGTCAGGACGTTGTCGACGTCGAGGAACTGGTTGGGGGCGGTGACCGCGCCGACGACGCAGAGCAGCGCCAGGGCGATCACCAGGCCGAGGTTGCGACCCACCGGGCCGGCCAGGAAGCCGGGACCCCGGTTGCCGCCGCGTCCCGCCGCCGAGCCGGACGGCTCCCGCGAGGCGTCCACCCCGGCTGCCGCCGTCGTGCTGCCGCTCATGCCACGTCCCCTTCGTGCTGTGCGTGCGCGCCGTGGGCGGCCGCGTCCTCCATGACCAGGTCGAGCACCCGGTGCTCGTCGAGCGCGCCGGCCGGCTCCTCCGCGAGCACCCGCCCGTCGGCGACCACGAGGACGCGGTCGGCCAGGCCGAGCACCTCGGGGATCTCGCTGGAGACGACGACCACGGCGACACCGCGGTCGGCCAGCTCCCGGATCAGCGCGTAGATCTCCGCCCGCGCGCCGACGTCGACCCCGCGGGTCGGCTCGTCGAGCAGCAGGACGTGGCAGTCGCGCAGCAGCCAGCGGGCCAGGACGACCTTCTGCTGGTTGCCGCCCGAGAGCGTGCGCACCTCGCGGTCGACGTCGGCCGGCCGGACGTCGAGGGCCTGCACCTGCTCCCGGGCCGCGGCCTTCTCCGACCCGCGGGAGAGGAAGCCGGCCCGGGCGAAGCGGCGCAGGCTGGAGATGCTGATGTTGCGCGAGACCGACTCGCCCAGCAGCAGCGCCTGGCTCTTGCGCTCCTCCGGGGCCAGGCCCACACCGGCGGACACCGCGCCGCCGACGTCCCCCGGGCGCAGCCGCCGGCCGCCGACCCGGACGGTGCCGGCGGTCGCGCGGCGCGCGCCGTAGACGGTCTCGAGGATCTCCGACCGCCCGGAGCCCACCAGCCCGGCCAGGCCGACGATCTCGCCGGCGTGCACGGAGAAGGAGACGTCGGCGAACCGGCCGCGCAGGCCGAGACCCTCGACCTCCAGCAGCGGCCGCTCGTCGGTGTGCGGCCGGGTGCGCCGCTCGGGGAAGACGTACTCGATGTCCCGGCCGGTCATCAGCGTGATGACCTCGCGGGTGGCGGTGGTGCGGGCCGGCAGGCCGGTGGCGACGGTGCGGCCGTCCTTGAGGACGGTGATCCGGTCGCCCACCTGGCGGATCTCCTCCAGCCGGTGGGAGATGTAGACGACGGCGACGTCGTGGGCGGTCAGGTCGCGCATGACCGTGAAGAGCCGCTCGACCTCCTCGTTGTCCAGGACGGCGGACGGCTCGTCCATGATGATCAGCTTCGCGTCCTGGGACAGGGCCCGGGCGATGCTCACCATCTGCTGCGAGGCCGCCGGCAGGGAGCCGACCTCCGTGGTGGGCCGGATGTCGGCGTGGCCGAGGCGGGCGAGCAGCTCGGCCGCGGCGCGGTTGGCCGACGCCGGGCGGGTCAGCCCGAGGCGGGCGTGCTCGCGGCCCAGGAAGACGTTGTCGGCGACGGTCAGCCCGGCCACCAGGTCGAGCTCCTGGTAGATCGTCGCGATGCCCAGCGACATGGCCGCCTGCGGCGTGCTCAGGGAGACCGGCTCACCGCGCCAGGTGATGCTGCCGGCGTCGGGCTGGTGGGCGCCGGCCAGGACCTTGATCAGGGTGGACTTCCCGGCGCCGTTCTGGCCCAGGAGGCAGTGCACCTCCCCCGCGCGGACGTCGAGGTCGACGCCGTCCAGCGCCCGGACCCCGGGGAAGCTCTTGACGATGCCGTGCATCTCCAGCAGAGGGGTGGTCACTCCGTGCCTCCTCCGGCGGTCGGGGCCGCGGCGCGCTCGCTGGAGCCGACCACCACGCCACCCCCGGACTTTTGCTCACCGTTGACCATTAGTCGTGTCAGGCGAGAACTTATGAGCCGGGTCACGTCCGGTCAAGCCCATCGGGAGGAGTTACCGAACCGCAACCACCGCGCCGGGGCCCCGGTAGGGGCCGGGCGCGGGGCTGGACGCCCTGCTGAGCGGGGGCTACTGGGCCAGGGCCTGGAGGACGGCGTCCTCGTCGAGGAAGCCCTCGATCGCCATCAGGGCCGCCCCGAGACGGCCGGAGAGGTCCGGCGCGTCGCTGACGGTGATCTCCAGGTTCCGCGCGGCCAGCGGCATCGACCGGCGGTACACCGCCTCGCGGATCCCGGCCAGGAGCGGGGCGCCGGCGCGGGCGACGCCGCCGGTCATCACGATCCGGTGCGGGTTGAAGAAGTTGACCAGCGCGGCGAGCACCGTGCCGATGGTGCGGCCGGCGTCGCGGACCAGCTCCAGCGCCGGGCCGTCGCCGTGGGCCGCGCGCTCGACGAGCTCCCGGGTGGTGCTGACCGGCAGTCCCGCGGCGACGGCGTCCCGCAGCAGCGCCCCGCCGCCGGCGATCGCCTCGAGGCAGTTCTCGTTGCCGCACCGGCACACCACGGTCCGACCGTCGGGCTGGGCGACGTAGATGTGCCCGATGTCCCCGGCACTGCCCTGGGCGCCCCGGTACACCCGGCCGTCGACGATGACGCCGCAGCCGATGCCGGTGCCGACCTTGACGACGAGCACGTCCTGGACCGAGCCGCCGACGCCCATCTCCCCCAGGGCCATGACGTTCACGTCGTTGTCGACGAAGACGGGGCACTCGTAGCGGCGGAACGCGTCGGGGATCGGGTGGTCGTGCCAGCCCGGCATGATCGGCGGGTGGGAGGGGCGGCCGCTGGAGAACTCGACCGGCCCCGGCACGCCGACACCGACCGCGCAGACGTCGGCCGGGGTGAGACCGGCCTCGGCGAGCACCTTCTGGCAGAGCCGGTCGACCTCGGCCAGCACCGGCCCCGGGCCCTCGGCGATGTCGATCGGGTGCCCGGCCGTGGCGAGGATCTGCGCCGACAGGTCGGTGACCGCGACGTCGACGCTGGTCACCCCGAGGTCGACGGCGAGCACGCACCCGGCCCGGCTGTTGAAGTGGAGCAGCGTGGGTGGCCGGCCGCCGGTGCTCCAGCCCGGACCGCCCTCCTCCAGGAGGTTGGCCGCGATCAGCTGGTCCACCCGCGCGCTCACCGTGTTGCGGGACGCGCCGGTGAGCGCCACGAGGTCCGCCCGGCTGCGCGCACGGCCGGTCCGCACGTGACGCAGGAGCGCCCCGGCGGATGCAGATGTGTGCGCCACGCCGTCATCGTGACACGACCGCGCCACTCTCCCCCTCGATCAGCGCGGCGACCTCGTCCGGGTGGGTGTGCACGGTCATGTGCGCGGCCCCGGGCAGCTCGACCAGCCGGCCCCGCCGCGCGGCGGCCGCCACGGTGGCCGCCCAGTCGTGCGCGCAGAGCCGGTCGCGGGTGCCGCGGACGACGGTCACCGGCACGCGCACACCGCGCAGGCGGACGTCGATGCGGTCCGGCGCGGCGACCCGCCACAGGCGCCGCATCGCCCGCGGGCCGGTGTGCAGCCACTGCGCGAGCACCAGCGGCACCTGCGCCCACGGCTCGCGGGCCGCCGTCCGCAGCCACCGGCCGGCCAGCACCGGCCACGTCCGCAGCCGCGGGTCGGTCGTGGGCCCGAGCAGCACCACCGCGGCCACCCGCGGGTCATCGGCCGCCGCGGCGACCACCTGGCAGGACTGCGAGTGCCCGACCAGCAGCACCGGACCGTCCCCGAGCCGGGCGCGCAGCCGCGCGGCCAGGTCCTCCAGCGGGGGCACCGGGCCGGGCAGCCCCATCCCCGGGAGGACGACGACGTCACCGGGCCGGCGGGTGCGCACGCGGGCGGAGGAGCGCGCGTCGAGCCCCAGGCCGGGGACGAACACCGGTCGCGGGCGGCGGGTGGGCACCGCTCCGGTCTACCGGTTCCCCGCGTGGTACGCCGACCAGCGGGTAGTGCGCCAGACTGTGGCCTGCATCGCGCGGGGCCGCGCACGGCCAGGAGAAGCCGGAGTGGGAGACTGATTCATCATGACGACATCACCTGAGACCGCCCCCGTCGGCACCACCCGCTCCGGTCGGCCTCGGGTCGTCATCATCGGGTCGGGCTTCGGCGGGCTGTTCGCCGCGCAGGCGCTGAAGAAGGCCCCGGTCGACGTCACCATCGTGGGCAAGACCAGCCACCACCTGTTCCAGCCGCTGCTCTACCAGGTGGCCACCGGCATCCTGTCCGAGGGCGAGATCGCCCCGCCGACCCGCGAGATCCTGCGCGGTCAGCGCAACGCCCGGGTCGTGCTCGGCGAGGTCACGAGGATCGACCTGGCCGCGCGCACGGTCACCTCGACGATCCTGGGCCGCACCACGGTGCACCCCTACGACGAGCTGATCGTCGCCGCGGGTGCCGGGCAGTCCTACTTCGGCAACGACCGGTTCGCCGAGTTCGCCCCCGGCATGAAGAGCGTCGACGACGCCCTGGAGCTGCGCGGCCGCATCTTCGGCGCGTTCGAGCTCGCCGAGCTGGCCACCGACCCGGCCGAGGTCGACCGGCTGCTGACCTTCGTCGTCGTCGGCGCCGGCCCCACCGGGGTGGAGATGGCCGGGCAGATCGCCGAGCTGGCCCACCGCACGCTGCGCCGGGACTTCCGCAGGATCGACCCGACCCAGGCGCGGGTGATCCTGCTCGACGCCGCACCCGCCGTCCTCCCGTCGTTCGGCGAGAAGCTCGGTGACCGGGCCCGCCGCCAGCTGAACAAGATCGGCGTCGAGGTGCAGCTGGGCGCCATGGTCACCGACGTCGACGCCAACGGCATCGAGGTCAAGGACGGCGACGGCCAGGTGCGCCGCATCCGGGCCGCCACCAAGATCTGGGCCGCCGGCGTCCAGGCCAGCCCGCTGGGCCGGCAGCTGGCCGAGCAGTCCGGCGCCGAGATCGACCGGGCCGGCCGGGTCTCGGTGCAGCCCGACCTCACCCTGCCCGGCCACCCCGAGGTGCACGTGGTCGGCGACATGATGAGCCTGGACCGGCTGCCCGGCGTCGCCCAGGTCGCCATCCAGGGCGGCCGCTACGCCGCCGAGCAGATCCAGCGGAGGATCGCCGGCCGCGAGCCCAAGGGCCCGTTCCGGTACTTCGACAAGGGCTCGATGGCCACGATCTCCCGGTTCTCCGCCGTGGCCGACGTGGGCAAGCTGAAGATGGAGGGCTTCCTGGCCTGGGTGATGTGGCTGGTGGTCCACCTGGCCTACATCGTCGGCTTCAAGAGCCGCCTCACCGCCGTCCTGCACTGGATCGTGAGCTTCCTCGGCCGGGGCCGGGCCGAGCGGGTCGCCACCCAGCAGCAGGTCTACGGCCGGCTGGCCCTGGAGCAGCTCGGCTCGGACTTCGCGATCTCCAAGAGCGGCGGCCCCAAGGACGCCCAGCACAGCACCGAGGACCTCACCGAGCGCCGCTCCGCCTAGCGTCCGCTCCTCCGCCGTCACCCAGCCAGCTGTCGAGGGCGGCGGCCACCGAGTCCGGCGGGACGACGTGGCCGCCGTCGAACTCGTCGTAGGTGACGTCGTACCCGGCTGCGGCCAGTTCCCGGGACACCCGCCGGCCGCAGCGGTCGACCGGGAGCACGCGGTCGCCGGTGCCGTGGGAGACCCACACCCGCGGCCGGCCGCGGTGGGCGGGCGCGGCGACGAAGCCCGGGGAGAAGGCCAGGACGGCGTCGAGCAGGTCGCCGTTGGCCAGGCCCAGGGAGAGCGCGTAGGAGGCGCCGTCGGAGAAGCCCCCGATCGCGACCCGGCTCACCGGGTGGGCGCCGAAGACCCGGTCGAGGGCCGCGTCGAGCACCGCCACGTCGCGGCCGAGGCCGCCGGTGAGCAGGTCCCAGGTCCGGGCCACCGACGTCGTCGCCAGCACGAGCGCCCCACGCGCGGTGGCGGCCGCGCGGACGGCGACCAGGCCCTGCGCCGCCGTCCCCCCGGCGCCGTGGCAGAAGACCAGCAGCGGCCGGGGTCCGTCCCCCGCGGGGACGGCGACCAGCGCCTCGGCCCGCCCTCCGAGGTCCAGCGAGGTCAGGCCGGCCGCGAAGGGCCGTCCGGAGGGGGTCGTCGCCGGGCGGCTCTCCACCCGCCCGTCGGCCGCCTCGCGCACCGGCCTCAGACCGTGTGCGCGACCGGCGGCACGTGCTCGTCGGCACGCTCCAGGTGCAGCGGCTGCAGCGGGCGGCTGGTGTCGAGGTAGAGGAACGCGTCGTAGCGGCGGGCCAGCACGGTGGGCACGTAGTTGCCCCACCGCTCGCGCTCGGGCCGGTAGACCACGCCGATCGCGCGGTGGTCCAGCTGCCGGTCCAGCGCGGCCGGGCGCGGCCCGTCCGGGGGCCAGACCAGCAGGGCGTCCTCCCCCACCTCGTCGTGCAGCAGCGCCTCGAGACTGCCGGCCCGCGCCGGGGGCACCTCCATCCGCTGCATCTGCGCGCCCCACTCTCGCCCCGCGACGACGCCGCCGCGGTGACTGCCGAAGCCGACCAGGACGACGTCCCCGGCGCCGTGCCGCTCCCGCAGCAGCTGGCCGACGTTGACCATCCCCGCCCCCGCCATGTCGGTGGCGCGCGCGTCGCCGACGTGGGTGTTGTGCTCCCAGACGACCGCCTTGGGCGGGTGGGTGCCGTCGCCACGGTGCTCGAGCAGCCGGTCGAGGGTGTCGGCCATGTGCACGTCGCGGACGTTCCACGACTCCGCCGAGCCGCCCACCATGGCCCGGTAGTACCGCTCGGCGCCGGCGACGACCGCGGCGTTCATCTCGGCCGACAGGTGGGCCTCGGGGTCGTCGGCCGGTGCCTGCCGGCCGCGCTCCTCGCACAGGTGGGCGAGCAGCTCGATCACCGTCTGCTCGCACGTGGTCGGCGCGAAGCGGGTGGCGAAGGCGTACTCGGCGCCGTCCTCGCCGAAGGGCTCGAAGCAGGCCAGGGCCTGCGTCCCCTTGGCCACGTGCTCGGGCTCGTGCTCGCGCAGCCAGCCGACCAGCTCGTGCATCGAGTCCCAGAGGCTGTAGACGTCCAGGCCGTAGAACCCCACCCGCTCCGCCTCCGGCCGTGCGGCGTTGACCTCCCGCAGCCAGCGGCAGAACCCGACGACGTCGTCGTTGGCCCACATCCACGTGGGCCACCGGGCGAAGGCGTCGAGGGTGTCGCGGGTGTCGTCGTCGGCCCCTGGGCGCAGCTTGACGCTGCGGTTGACCCGGTAGCAGTCGGGCCAGTCCCCCTCGACCGCCACGAGGCCGAAGCCGCGCTCGGTGACCAGGCGCCGGGTCAGCGCCGCCCGCCACGCGTAGTACTCGTGCGTGCCGTGGCTGGCCTCGCCGATCGCCACGATCCGCGCCTCGCCCACCCGCTCGAGCAGCGGGTCGAGGTCGGCGGGCTCCCGCAGGGGGAGCGCGAGGTCGCGGAGGCCGTCGGGCACGGTCCTACTCCGCGCTCCCGGGCTCGGCCATCTGCCGGTGCGCCTTGCTCTTGAGCCGGTCCGGGATCACCGCGTTGGCCGCCCCCTGCACCTTGGTCATCAGCGAGCCGGCGACGACCTTGTCCTCGCCCTTCATCAGCGCCTCGAAGCCCTGCTTCGCGACCTGCGCCGGGTCGTCCTTCTCGCTGGCGCCGATCTTGGTGTCCTGCATCTCGGCGCGGTCGAAGAACTCGGTGTCGGTCGGGCCGGGCATGAGCGAGGTGACCGTGACCGCGCTGTCCCTCAGCTCCTCCACCAGCGCCTCGGCGAAGGACTGGAGGAAGGACTTGGAGGCGTTGTAGACCGCCTGGAACGACCCGGGCATGGTCGAGGCGATCGACGAGGTGAACAGCACCCGGCCCTCGTTGCGGGCCACCATGTCGCGGAGCACCAGCTTGGCCAGGACGACGGTCGAGGTGACGTTGAGGTCGATGATCTCGAGCTCCCGCTCGAGGGGGTTCTCCACGAACGGCCCGCCGAAGCCGACCCCGGCGTTCAGGGCGGCCGCGGCCAGCGGGCGGCCGGTGGCCTGGACGGCGCCGTGGAGGGCCTCCACCCCGGCCCGGGTGCGCAGGTCGGCCTGCACGGCCTGGACCGTGGCGCCCTCGGCCCGCAGCTGCTCGGCGGCGGTGGTCAGCTCGGCGTCCTCGGCGTTGACGACCAGGTCGAAGCCCGCGCCGGCGAACTGCCGGGCCAGTTCCAGGCCGATCCCGCTGGAGGCTCCGGTCACGAGGGCGAGGGGACGCGTCTCCGTCATGGACCTGCCCGTACCCGCGCGCCGCGCGGCCACTCCTGCGCTCACGGGCCGGGCACACCGCCGCCCACGGCCGTGCCCTCGCGCACGACCTCGGCGGCCACCGCCCGCGGGTCCCCGGTGCGTGCCCAGGTGCGCCGCTGCCGGGCGGCGGAGGTGCCGTGCGCCCACAGCCGGTCCAGCAGGGCGGACACCTCGTCCTCCTCGCCGTGGGCCCGCAGGTCGTCGGCGAGCTCCGCGACGAACCGGTCGACCGCGGCGCGGGCCGGCACCGGCTCACCGGCCCCGGGGTCGAACAGCTCGCCGGTCAGGCCGTCCTTGGCGGCCCGCCAGCGCGCGGCGCGCAGCAGCTCGGGACGCACGTCGGGGAACGGCTCGCCGGCCTCGGCGCGGCCGGCCAGCACCCGGACCAGCGCGCGCACCAGCGCGGCGTGCAGGACGGCGGCGTCGAGGTCGGTGCAGACGTCGGCCAGCCGGAACTCCAGCGTCGGCCAGCGCGCGGAGGGCCGCACGTCCCAGTACAGGTGGGAGCCGTCGGCGACGACCCCGCTGCGCACCAGCCCGGCGACGACCTCCCGGAACCGGTCGGCGCTGCCCAGGTGCTCGGGCGGGCCGGCGTTGGGCCAGCGGGACCACCACGTGGTGCGCCAGCTCTCGTAGCCGGTGTCGACGCCGTCGTGGAACGGCGAGCTGCCGGTCATCGCCAGCAGCACCGGCAGGTGCGGGCGGGCGCGGTCCATGACCGCCACCGCGGTGTCCACGTCCGGGACGCCCACGTGCACGTGGCAGCCGCAGATGTCCTGCTGCTCGGCGAGGACCGCCCAGCGGGCCACCATGGCCTCGTACCGCGGCGCCGGGGTGAGCCGTTGCTGGCGCCACGAGCCGAAGGGGTGGGTGGAGGCGGCCAGCACGGCCAGGCCGGCACCGGCGGCGGCGGCCACCGCCTCGGCCCGGGTGGCGACCAGTGCGGCGCGCAGGTCGTCGATCGTGGTGCAGATGCCGGTGGAGGTCTCCAGCTGCGTCGTGACGATCTCGGCGTGCACGTGCGCCCCGGCGGTGCCCTGCAGCACGGCGGCGCTCAGCGACGGGCTGGGGGTGAGCTCGAAGGTGCCCGGGTCGACGAGGTGGAACTCCTCCTCGACGCCGACGGTCGCGCCGGCCCGTGAGGGCGTGGGCGCCGCGGTCCGGCCGGCCCCCGCGCCGGTCATGGCTCGGCGAACCAGGCGAAGCCGAGGCCGGGGACCACCAGCCGGCCCTCGACCACCTCCAGCGGGCCGTCGCTGCCGTGCACCTGGTCGAAGGTGCCGAACCCGGTGACGGTGTCGGCGTCCACCGTCCGCGGCTCCGGGGAGAAGTTGGCCAGGCCGACGAACGTGCCGCTGCGCGGGTGGCGCCGCGACCAGGCCAGCACCGCGTCGTCCCCGACGTCCAGCACGACGGGCTCGACCCCGCCGCGCAGCGCGAGCAGCGAGCGCCGGACCTCCCCCAGCCGGCGGAGCGCGGCGAAGACGCGGCCCTCGAGGGTGGCCGGGTCGCACCGGCGGGTGGCGGCGGACCAGTCCATCGGCGGGCGGTGCATCCAGCGGTTGTCCGGGGCGCGCTCGGGGTCGTCGAGGTAGCCGGGGTCGTTGCGCAGCGCCAGCTCGTCGCCCATGTAGAGCAGCGGGATGCCGCCGTGGGCGTAGGCGACCGAGTACAGCAGCACCAGCCGGCGGATCCCGGCGTCCAGCGCCGCGTCGTCGCCGGCCTCGAGCGCGGCCTCGATGCCGCACAGGGACGCCGCCGAGCCCGAGATGCGGGCGTCGCCGGTGACCTCGTTCTCCTGGAACAGCGCGCCGCGCGCGAAGGAGCCGGGGAAGCGGCCGGAGTAGAAGTCGTTGAGGAACCGGCGGTGGCCGAACCCGTCGACGCCGGTCGCCGCGGCGTCCTCGTCGGTGATCGCCCAGCCGATGTCGTCGTGCCCGCGCACGTAGGTGACCCAGGTGGACGACGGCGGGATCGGCTGCATCCGGCGCAGCGCGGTGCGGGCCAGGCGGGCGTCCTGGGTGGCCAGGCTGCTCCACAGCAGCACCATGAGCTGGTTGTGGTAGGCCAGCTCGCACTCGGGCCGGAAGCGGTCGTGCCCGCCGAGGTAGGGCACCAGGTCGTCGGGCGAGACGATCGCCTCGGCCTTGAAGATCACGCCGGGGGCGGCCAGCCGGGTGAGCGCGTGCAGCAGCTGCAGGAGACTGTGCCCCTCCGGCTGGTTCTGGCAGGAGGTGCCCAGCCGCTTCCACATGAACGGCACGGCGTCCATGCGGAAGACGTCGACCCCGCGGTTGGCCAGCCAGGCGATCTCGCCGAGCATCGCGAGAGTCACCTCGGGGTTCGAGTAGTCGAGGTCCCACTGGTAGGGCCAGAACGTCGTCCACACCCACCCGCCGGCGCCGCCGCAGGCCTCGGGCACCCAGCTGAACGAGCCCGGCGCCCGGTCGGGGAACACCTCCGGGATGGTGGCGTCGTAGGCGTCGGGCACCGTCCGGTCGGGGAAGGCGGTGTAGAAGCCGGCGTACGCAGGGTCGCCGGCCAGCCACCCCTGCGCCCACGGGTGCTCGCGGGCGGTGTGGTTGAGCACGAGGTCGATGCACAGGCTCATGTCCCGCTCGTGCAGGGCCGCCGCCACCGCCTCCAGGTCGGCCATCGTGCCCAGCCGCGGGTCGACCGACCGGTAGTCGGCGACCGCGTACCCGCCGTCGTTCTCGCCCTCGCGCGGCCGCAGCAGCGGCATGAGGTGCAGGTAGGTGGTGCCGAGCTCGGCGAGGTGGTCCAGGTGCGCGGGCAGCCGGTCCAGCGTGCCGCAGAAGCGGTCGACGTAGCAGACGTAGCCCTGCGTGCTCGCCCGCTGGAACCACGCGGGGTCGATCTCCCGCCGCCGGTCGAGCCGGCGCAGCGGCTCCGGCCGATCGGCCGCGGCGGCGAGGACGACGCGCAGCGCGCGCTCGACCAGCTCGTCGGCGGCCGGTCCGTAGAGGATCGCCAGCGGCTCGTGCACGTCGTACACCGCCAGGTCGGCGCGGGCGAGGAAGGCGTCGGCCTCGGCCTCTCCCAGCGCGGCGACCGCGGCCTGCTCCACCCGGGGCCGCAGCCCCGCCCATGCCCGTTCCGCCGCCTCCCGGCGAGCGGCCGCCGAGACCGTCATCGGCCCAGTATCGGGGCGCTGTTCGCCCACGGCATGACTCTCGCCGGACGACCCCGCGGAGGCGTTCACTGGGAGCTGTAATCCTGTAAGCAAGGAGGCGACCGTGTCCCTGGCCCCTGATCCCGACACCACGGCCCTCGACGCCTACTCCCGCATCGTCACCGCCGTCGCCGCCGAGCTCACCCCGCACGTGGCGGCCCTGCAGGTCACCGGGCCCGGCGGGCGCGGCGGCGCGGGCTCGGCGGTCGTCGTCCCCGGGGACCGGCTCATGCTCACCAACGCCCACGTCGTCGGCGGTGCGCGGTACGGCCGGGCGGTGTTCGCCGACGGCAGCGAGGCCGACGTCGACGTCGTCGGCGCCGACCCGCTCTCCGACCTGGCCGTGGTCCGCGCCCGGACGGCGACCCCGCCCCCGGCCGAGCTCGGCGAGGCCACCGAGCTGCGCGTGGGCCAGCTCGTCGTCGCGGTCGGCAACCCGCTGGGGCTGGCCGGCTCGGTCACCGCCGGGGTCGTGAGCGGGCTGGGCCGGTCCCTGCCCACGCGCGACGGGCGGACCGCCCGCGTCGTCGAGGACGTGATCCAGACCGACGCCGCGCTCAACCCCGGCAACTCGGGCGGTGCACTGGCCGACTCCGCGGGCCGGGTCGTCGGCATCAACACCGCGGTCGCCGGCTGGGGTCTGGGGCTGGCGGTCCCGGTCAACGACACCACCCGGCGGATCGTCGGTGCGCTGGCCCGGGACGGCCGGGTGCGCCGGGCCTACCTGGGCCTGGTGAGCACGCCGGCGCCGTTGCCCGCCCCGCTCGCCGAGCGGACCGGACGCCGCCGGGGGCTGCGCATCGTCGACGTCGTCCCCGGCTCCCCCGCCGACCGGGCCGGGCTCAAGGCCGGCGACCTGGTGCTGGAGGCCGGGCGCCGTCCGGTGGCGGAGGCGCAGAGCCTGCAGCGGCTGCTGTTCGAGGACGCCATCGGGCAGCCGCTGCCGGTGACCGTCTCGCGGCGCGGGGCGATGGTCGACGTCGTCACGGTGCCCACGGAGCTCACCGGCGGGTGACCGGACGGCGGCCCCGGTCGCCCGGCCGGGTGCCCGCCGGGCTCCCCCGTTCGGGGCACGTCCCGTCGTCGCACTGCGGAACGTCACCGGTCCGGCCGATGCTGACCGGGACGAACGGGGGACACGTGGATCGGGATCGGCCGACTGGCATCGCACTGCTCGCGCTGCTGTACGCCGTCAGCGGGGTCCTCTGCGCCGTCGGGGCGCTCAACCCGATGTCGCCGGACACCCCGGTGCGCCTGGCGTGGGCGCTGAGCACCGTCGGGGTGCTGGGCGCCGCGCTGCTGTGGTGGCGGCGCGACCGGCTGGGCGACGGCGCGGTGCAGTTCGCCGTCGCGTTGATGTCGGCCCTCATCGGCCTGCTCGCCTGGCGTTCGGCCACCGCCGTGGGCGTCGTCGGCCTCGGCCCGTCCATGGTCGCGGTCGCGCTCCTGTGCGCCCACTACCTGTCGCTGCGCGCCGCCCGGGCACACGTGGTGTTCCTCGTCCTCGCGGCCACCGCCGGCGCGGTCGCTGCGGCCCCGACGGGCTTCGTGATGCCGTGGGTGACGATGACGGTGACGGTCGTCGTCCTGGCCGAGGCGCAGGCCCGCATCTCGGACAAGCTGCAGCGCGCCGCCGGAACCGACCCGCTCACGGGGCTGGCCAACCGGCGGGCGTGGGTGGCCGGCGCGGAGCGCAGCCTCGCCCACGCCCTGCGCACCGACGAGCCGCTGACCATCGCCGTGCTCGACCTCGACGGGTTCAAGTCGATCAACGACATCGACGGGCACCACGCCGGCGACGCGCTGCTGCAGTCGCTGGCCCGGGCGTGGAGCAGCGAGCTGCGCACCGCCGACCTGCTCGGCCGCTACGGCGGTGACGAGTTCGTGCTGTGCCTGCCCGACACGGACGCCGCCTCCGCGTCCGAGCTGATCGCCCGGCTGCAGGAGAGCCACCCGGCGTCCTGGTCGGCCGGCACCGCCACCGCCGGCCCCGGCGACACCCTCTCCGAGCTGCTCCTGCGCGCCGACGCCGACCTCTACCGGCACAAGCGGCGCAGCCGCCGCTCCGCCTGAGGGAGCGCCCCTGCCGGGGTCCTCCGGCCCTGTCCCTCCCCCCGCGGGCGGGAGACCGTGGCCGGGTCCGTCCTGGGAGGCCGGCATGGCAGCGATCGTGGTCTGTGGCGGGGGCGTCATCGGCCTGTCGGTGGCGATGATGCTGGCCGACGACGGCCACGAGGTGACCGTCCTGGAGGCCGATGCCCTCGATCCGCCGGAGACGCCGGTCGACGCCTGGGACGACTGGCGCCGCAAGGGCGTGGCGCAGTTCCGGCAGCCGCACACCCTCTTCCCGCGTTTCCGCCTCGTCGCCGAGGAGGAGCTGCCGGGGCTGGTCGACCGGCTGGATGCCGGCGGCTGCACCTGGGGGGACTACACCTCCGCCCTGCCGCCGACGATCGAGGACCGCGCGCCGCGGCCCGGGGACGACCGGCTGCGGTTCGTCACCGGGCGGCGTCCGGTCGCCGAGGCGGTGGTGGCGAGGGAGGCGGCCGAGCACCCGGGGCTCACCGTGCGACGGGGCGTGCGCGCCACCGGCCTGGTGCCAGGGGCGGCGGCGCTCCCCGGCGTCCCGCACGTCGCCGGTGTCCGGACCGACGACGGGTCCGTGCTGCCGGCCGACCTGGTGGTGGACGCGTGCGGCCGCCGGACGACCGGCGCGGACTGGCTGGCCGAGCTCGGCACCCGGCCACCGCACGTGGAGGGGCAGACCGGTGGCTTCGTGTACTACACCCGCTACTACACCGGGCCCGAGCAGCCCCGGCGGATGGGCCCGCAGCTGACGCCGCTGGGCAGCATCTCGCTCATCACCTTGATCGCCGACAACGGCACCTGGTCGGTGACGGTCTTCGGACCGACCCGCGACACCCCGCTCAAGGCCCTCCGTGACCCTGCCGCCTTCACCCGTGTGGTGGCCGCCTGCCCCCGGCACGCGCACTGGCTGGACGGCCGGCCGATCACCGACGTGCTCGCGATGGCCGGCGTCCTCGACTGCTACCGCCGGCTCGTCGTCGACGACGAGCCGGTCGTGACCGGTTACGCCCCGGTGGGCGACGCCTGGGCCTGCACCAACCCCTCGGCCGGACGCGGGCTGTCGGTCGGGATGGTGCACGCCCAGCAGCTGCGGACCGCGGTCCGCGAGCACCTCGCCGACCCGGTCGACCTCGTGCGCGCGTTCGACGAGGCCACCGAGCGGGAGGTGACCCCGTTCTTCCGCAACCAGGTCGCCGCCGACCGCGTCCGGATCGCGGAGATGGACGCGATCCGGGAAGGGCGCGAACCGCCGCCCCTGGACCCGGTCCGGGCGCGGCTGCTGGCCGCCGCGATGTACGACGCCGACGCCTACCGGGCAGTCATGGAGACCATCACCTGCCTCGCCCTGCCGGAGCAGGCGTTGGCCCGACCCGGCCTGCGCGAGCGGCTGGAGGCGTACGCGGACGCGCCGGTACCGGCCGCCCCCGGCCCGGACCGGGCGCTACTGCTGGAGCTGCTCGCCGGGTGAGCCGTCAGGGTCGGCGCCAGTCGTCACCCTGCATGTGGGAACCGGCCATCGGGCCCATCTGCAGCATGCCGCCGTCCACCGCCCACGAGGCGCCGGTGACGTACCCGGCCGCCGGGGAGGCGAGGAACGCGATGACGGCGGCGACCTCGCGGGCGTCGCCGGGACGGCCGAGCGGGACACCGGGGCGCTCGTGTCCGGGCGCGGTCGGGTCCTCGTCCTCCTGGCCGGTCATCGGGGTGGCGATCTCGCCGGGGGCGACGGCGTTGACGGTGATGCCGTGCTCGGCGAGCTCGATCGCGGCGACGCGGGTGAGCAGGCCCAGGCCTCCCTTGGCCGTGCAGTAGGCGGCCGCGCCGACCCGCGGCTGGTGCTCGTGGACGCTGGTGACGTTGACGATCCGCCCACCCCGCCCGGCGGCCACCATCCGGCGCGCCGCCCGTTGCAGGCAGAGGAAGGCGCCGTCGAGGTCGGTGGCCAGCACCTCCCGCCACGTGGCGAAGTCGGTGTCGAGGACCGTGGACATGTGCCCGGTGCCGGCGTCGTTGACCAGCACGTCGACCCCGCCGAGCGCCTCGGCCAGGTCGTCGACGACGTCGGCGGCCCCCGGCAGCTGCGTGAGGTCGAGGTGGCGGACCTCGGCCCGGCGGCCCAGCCCGCGAACCTCCTCGGCGGTGGCCTCCGCGGCGGCCTGCTCGCGGTACCACGTGATGCCGATGTCGCAGCCGGCCTCGGCGAGCGCGACCGCGGTCGCCCGCCCGATGCCCGACTCGGACCCGGTGATGATGGCGACCCTGGACCCGCGCGCGCTCTCGCTCATGGCCGAAGGCTAGGAACAGCCGGCGCGGACCGCAGCGCACACCGCCTCTGACGCGCCTCAACTGCCGAGACCTCCGACCGCTCTGACCACGCACTCGCATCCGGGGCCGCCCCTGCACACTGAGCCGCCGCGCCGGGAAACGCGTTCAGAAGGTCTCGTCGTACCCCTTGGAGGATCCCGGGCTCTCGAGCCAGTCGTCAGCACCCCTGCTGCCGGTCTCGAGATCCCACCCCCCATGAGATGTGCCTGTGTGCGTGGCATCAGCAGTTCCTGCAACCCCCTCAGCCCGGCTTGGACAGTCGGCGGCGTGATCCGGGACCAGCGCCTGACACGACGGGCAACGGGAGCCTTTCGACTCGGGTGGCTGATCAACCTCTGGCATCGCCTCTCCCAGGGAACTCATGGACGAGGAGCCACGTACTCGGCGAGTTTGGCGAGCTTTCCGGTCATTTTGTCGCGGTCCAACCGGAGAAGTACCCACCAAGCCGATTCCAGGATCCCCGCCATCCAGGCCACGCACGCGGCCGCCCAGCGGAGCACTGCTTGATCAGCGCCGTCGGGGGGAACAACGGCGACCCCAAGTGCAACCAGTAACAGCGTGATCCCGACGCTGTATGAGGATCGAGCACGCCTGGCGTGGATGTCGTAGACGCGATTCTGTCGAGAAGCCTCTTGGACGAAGAGCTCGCGCCTCTGCGCGTAGGAGTCTTCGAACCATTCACGAAAGTCGGCGGGCACGACCGAGTGCTGCCGAGCCCACGCACCAAACTGCACACAGCTGCCGAGCAGCACGGCGGCTGTCACCGCTGTGATGACTGCAACTCCAGGCCACCGGACCTTGTCGTGGTCAGTGACAACCACCGCCGCCAGTGTGACGCTGAAGCCGGACAGCAGAGGTGCCGCCGCCGTGGTCACCGATTGAAGGGCCGGCCGAGCCCCCATGTCCGGAGGCACCTGCCACAGAGGAGGGCGACCGGGCGTCCCAGGATCGGAAGGCGGACGTTCCCGAGCGGCGCCACGACCGGTGGCCCGACCCGCTTCCACCATGGCCCGAGTGTGGATACGCCTCGTGTGCGGCGACAAGGCCTTGAGCCGCGGCCACGGCGAGGCGGTCGACCGGATCCCGGTCGCGTGCTCATGCGGCGCTGAGTAGCGGTGGGCTGATCACGATCTCGGTGCCGTCGGGTCGCCAGGTGCGCCAGCGGCCGTCGGGTTGGCGGTGCACGCGGAAGCCGTGGTGGACCTTGGTGTGGTGGCGCTCGCACAGCAGCGCGGAGTTCTGTAGTGACGTCTCGCCGCCGTTGATCCACTCCACGACATGGTGGACGTCGCACCAGAAGGTGGGCGCCTGGCAGCCGGTGAACACACATCCCCGGTCGCGGGCCTCCACCGCCTTGCGCAGGTGCGGGGGCACGACGCGTTTGTCGCGGCCGAGGTCCAGCGGGGTGCCGT
>NZ_JBJGYW010000023.1:0-86520 GCF_054050215.1 Geodermatophilus sp. SYSU D01186
GCCGCGAGCCTGCGAGCGGTGGGCAGGACGGGGTCAGCCCACCGCCCGTGGCCCCGTCCCGGGACCTGCCGCGAGCCTGCGAGCGGTGGGCAGGACGGGGTCAGCCCACCGCCCGTGGCCCCGTCCCGGGACCTGCCGCGAGCCTGCGAGCGGTGGGCAGGACGGGGTCCTTCTAGGGTCGGGGCCATGCGCGCGGTGACTCTGAGCGGACCCGGTGGACCCGAGGTGCTGGAGTGGGGCGAGGTCCCCGACCCCGAGCTCAAGCCCGGCGAGGTGCTCGTCGACGTCGTCGCCACCGCGGTCAACCGGGCCGACCTGCTGCAGCGCGCCGGCAACTACCCACCGCCCCCGGGTGCCAGCGAGGTCCTCGGCCTGGAGTGCAGCGGGATCGTCAGCGATATCGGTGAGGGCGTCACCGGCTGGTCGGTCGGCGACGAGGTGTGCGCGCTGCTGTCCGGCGGCGGCTACGCCGAGCGGGTCGCCGTCCCCGCCGGGCAGCTGCTCCCCCGCCCGGCCGGCGTCGAGCTTGCCACGGCCGCGGCGCTGCCCGAGGTGGTCTGCACGGTGTGGTCCAACGTCTTCATGCTCGCCCGGCTGACCCGCGGCGACGACTTCCTCGTGCACGGCGGCTCGAGCGGGATCGGGACGATGGCCATCCAGCTGGCCGCCCGCGCCGGCGCGCGGGTGTTCACCACCGCCGGCACCGCGGCCAAGCTCGACGTCTGCCGCGAGCTCGGCGCCGACGTGCTGATCAACTACCGCGACGAGGACTTCGTGGCGTGCGTGCGGGAGGAGACCGACGGCGCGGGCGTCGACGTCGTCCTCGACAACATGGGCGCCAAGTACCTGGCCCGGAACGTCGACGCGCTGGCCACCGGCGGGCGGCTGGTCTGCATCGGCATGCAGGGCGGGACGAAGGCCGAGCTCGACCTCGGCGGGCTGATGCGCAAGCGCGCCGCGATCCACGCCACGACGCTGCGGGCGCGCCCGGCGACGGGCCCGGGAGGCAAGGCCGAGATCGTCGCCGCGGTGCGGCACGACGTGTGGCCGGACGTCGAGCGCGGCGTCGTGCGGCCGATCATCGATCGCCGGCTGCCGATGGCGCGGGCCGCCGAGGCGCACCGGGTGGTCGACGCCAGCGAGCACGTCGGCAAGGTGCTGCTGGTCAACGAGTGAGCGGGTGCGGGCGCCCCTACAGCGGCGCCCGCACGAGGGCCGCGCCGTCCTCGTCGACCACGAGGACGGCGGTGACGGCGCCCGCGTCGACGTCCGCCCAGCCCCGCCAGATGCCGCCGCCCTCGTAGTCGACCGCCCACTCCCCCGCCGCGTGGTGGCGGCCGTCGCGGTCCACGACCACCAGCCGGCACCAGGCGTCCTGGGGGAGCCCGGCGACCGCGACGTCCACCACCGTGCCGCCGCCCCCTGTCGACGCGGTCACGGCCATGCGCACCGCACCCTCGGACGCCACCGCCGTGGTCGCACCGCTGCCGGACCACGCCGCCATCCCGGCCGCCGCGCCTCCGGCGACGAGCACCAGCGCGGCCGCCACCAGCAGCAGCCGGCGGGCCCGGGAGGGCCGCCGGGACGCGGCCGACACCCGCGCGAAGAGGTCCGGCGAGGGCGTGACGTGCGGCGCCTCGAGGTCCGCGGGGTCCACCAGCGCGAGCAGTTCCGGCAGCGCCGCCAGCTCGGCCAGCTCCGCCCGGCAGTCGGCGCAGTCGTCCAGGTGCGCCTCGACCCGCCGTCGGTCCGCCGGCTCGAACGCCCCGAGCAGGAGGGCGCCGAGGTCGGGCACCACGGCACGGCAGGTCACGTCGTCATCCCCCTCTCGGCCAGGGCGAGCTTGAGCGCGCGCAGGGCGTAGTAGCAGCGGGACTTCACCGTGCCGGGCGGGACGCCGAGCACGGCGGCGGCCTCCCTCACCGTGCGCCCCCGGTAGTAGGTCTCGACGAGGACCGCCCGGTGCTCGGCCGACAGCGCCCTGAGCGCATCGGTGACGACGATCCGGTCCAGCGCCGGGCCGAGCTCGTCGAGTGCGGGCACGGCCGCCAGGCCAGTGTCGGCCACCTCGGGCGGCCGCGCCCGCCGGGCCCGGTGGGCGTCGATGGCCACGCGGTGGGCGACGGTGAACAGCCACGGGCGGACGGGCGCCGCATCGGGGTCCAGGTCGTCGAGGTGCCGCCACGCGCGGACGAGGGTCTCCTGGACGACGTCCTCGGCGCGGGAGCGGTCGCCGTCGCACAGCCGAACGGCGTAGGCGAGAAGGGCGGCGGCGTGCGCGTCGTAGAGCGCGCGCAGGGTGCGCTCCCCGGTGTCGCCGCTCCGCGCGCCCATCAGCCGGCCGGCACCTCGCGGGGTGGAGCCCCGGCATCCAGGCCTCCGCGCGGCCGGACGACGGCGACCGCGCCGGCGCGCTGCACCCGCACGCCGGGCCGGGGCGCGGCCGGGCGGGACGGGCTCATCGCACACTCCTCCGGAACGGGGCGGATCAGTATGCGGGCAGCGCGGCCGGTACGGCGGTGCTCGCGAGCTGGTGGGCGGGACGGCCGTGCTCCGCATGGGATCCCCTCCGCCGGGTGGTCCCCGCGGCAGGGGCCACACCCCGCAGTACGGCTCCCGGCCGGGAAGGGTTCAGCGCGGACGGAGGGCGGCGACCGAGTCGACGAGGTGACCGACCTCGTCGGCGGTGTTGTAGTGCATGAGGCCCAGCTGCACCGCGCCGCCCTCCTCGTTCACGCCGAGTGCGTCGAAGAGCTCGCGGGCGTAGAAGTCGCCGTCCCAGGCGCAGATCCCGCGGCGGGCGAGCTCCACGGCGACCTGGCGCGGCCGCATGCCGGCGACGGTGAACGACAGCGTCGGCGTGGTGCGGGCCGCCGAGCCGAGGACCTGCACGTGCCGCATCGCGCGCAGCGCCTGGTCCAGCCAGGCGAACAGGCCGGCCTCGTACTCGGCGACGGCGGCCATCGACGTCCGCAGCCGTTCGCGGCGGGAGCCGGTCGCCCGGTCGCTGAGCCCGGCCAGGTGCTCGACGGCGGCGGTCACCCCGGCCAGCAGCTCGAACGGCGGCGTCCCGCTCTCGAACCGGTCCGGCACCCGGTCGGGGACGGGCGCGAGCTTCTCCGGGTGGAGTTCGGCGAGCAGCGCCGGGTCGGCGACGACGGCGCCGACGTGCGGGCCGCACCACTTGTCCGCCGCGACCGTGAGGAAGTCCGCGCCGAGCGCCGTGACGTCGAGCAGGGTGTGCGGGGCGGCGTGCACCCCGTCGACGTAGACCAGCGCGCCCACCGCGTGCGCCCGCTGCGCGATCGCGGCGACGTCCGGGCAGGTGCCCAGGGCGCTGCTGGCGGCGGTGAGGCTGACCAGCCGGGTGCGGCTGGTCAGCAGCTCGTCGTACTGCCAGTCCGGCAGCTCACCGGTCTCGATGTCCACCTCGGCCCACCGGACCGTGACGCCGGACTGCTCGGCGAGCTGCACCCAGGGGCGGATGTTGGCGTCGTGGTCCAGCCGGCTCACCACGATCTCGTCGCCGGGTCGCCACGTCCGGGCCAGCGTGCGGGCCATCGTGTAGGTCAGCGCGGTCATGTTCGCGCCCAGGACGACACCGGAGGAGACCCCGCCGACGAGGTCGGCCACCGCGGCGCGGGCGCTGGCGACCAGCCCCTCCGCGCGGGCCGACGCCGGGAACACCCCGCCGCGGTCGGCCACCGGGACCCGCATGGCCTGCGCGACGGCGAGTACGACGCTCTCCGGCAGCAGCGCGCCGGCCGGCCCGTCGGCGTGGACGAAGCCGTCGGAGAGGCCCGGGAACAGGCCGCGGACGCGCGCGACGTCCAGGTGTCCCTGCCCCGGTCCCATGGTCTTCGACCCTAGACGCTGCGCGCCCGGCTCCCGGCGGGCCGTCCGGGTCCCCGGCGGGCATCCAGCCGATCAGGGGAGGATGGGGACATGACCGCACCGGGAAACGGGAGTGAACGCCCACAACAGGTCGTCGTCGTCGGCCCCGACGGCCGGCCGGTCGGCACGATGCCCATGCCACAGGGCCAGGACGACGGCGCCGACCGTGCCGACGGCGAGGCCACCATCGGCGACATGGTCGAGCAGCCGGCGAAGGTCATGCGGATCGGCACCATGATCAAGCAGCTGCTCGAGGAGGTCCGCGCCGCGCCGCTGGACGAGGCCAGCCGGCAGCGGCTGCGCGACATCCATGCCTCGTCGATCCGCGAACTGGAGCAGGGCCTGGCGCCGGAGCTGCGCGACGAGCTGGAGCGGATCACGCTGCCCTTCGCGGAGGACGAGACGCCCTCGGACGCCGAGCTGCGGATCGCGCAGGCGCAGCTGGTCGGCTGGCTGGAGGGCGTGTTCCACGGCATCCAGACCGCGCTGTTCGCCCAGCAGATGGCCGCCCGCGCCCAGCTGGAGGAGATGCGCCGGCGCGCGCTGCCCGGCGGCCAGCAGGGCGTGCCGCCGCAGCAGCCGGACTTCCGTCCCGGCGGCGGCCAGTACCTGTAGCACCCGCCGCGTCACGCTGCGGAGTGGGCCGTTCCCCTGACCGGGTGAACGGCCCGCTCCGGTCGTTTCACCCCCGCCGTGGCCGCCGACCCTGCCCACCCCGGCCGGAGAGTCCGGCCTGCGGGAACGGAGGAACGGTGACCACAGAGCAGCACTCGCCGGCCACACGCGGCGGGACGCAGAGCGGTCTCGGCATCGGCGGCTTCGTGACCGGGCTGGCCGGCCTCGTCCTGTCCTGGCTGATCCCGATCCTGGGCCTGGTCCTGGGCGTCCTGGGCGTCGTCCTGGGCTCGGTCGGCCGCCGGCAGTCCGCGCGGAACGGGGCACCGACCGGGCTGGCGACGGCCGGGGTCGTCCTCGGCGCCCTGGCGGTCGTCGCGTCGATCGTCGCCTTCGTGATCGCCTACAACGCCCTCACCTGAGCCCGGACGCGGCGGCGCCGTCCCCCGCGGGGGTGGGGACGGCGCCGCCGCGGGTCCGCGGTCAGGCGCGGGAGCCGCCGACGCCGGTCGGCCCGGCCGGCGGCTACAGCGCGGCGAGGAAGGCGGCCACCCCGTCGTCGTCGTTGGTGCCGGTCACGTCGGTGGCCGCGGCGAGCAGGTCGGGGTGCGCGTGGGCCATCGCCACGGCCCGGCCGCCGGCCTCCCGCACCCAGTCGAACGCGGCGATGTCGTTGGGCATGTCACCGAAGACGACGACGTCCTCCGGGCCGACGCCGTGCTGGGCGGCGACCTTCGCCAGGCCGCTGGCCTTGGTGACGCCGAGCGCGGAGATCTCGGCCAGCGCGTCGCTGGAGGAGTTGGTGACCGTGGCCCGGCCGTCCACCGCGGCCTCGACCAGGGCGACGAACTCGTCGCGCGGCAGCGCCTCGTGGCGGGCCAGCAGCTTGGCCACGGGCACGGCGACCAGCTCCTCCAGCGGGGCGACGGAGACACCAGGGGCGTCGACGTCCCAGCGCGGCTGGTACACCGGCTCGTGCCGGAACTCCAGGCCGTACTCGACGGCGAACCAGGTGTCCGGCTGCTGGCGGCGCAGCTCGGCGGTGACCTCCTGCAACACCTCGGGCTCGAGGTGGTCCTCGTCGAGGATCTCGAAGCTCTCGAGGTCCAGCAGCACCGCGCCGTTGCAGCAGACGGCGGTGCCGTGCCCCAGGACGTCGCGGATGCGGGTCATCCAGCGCGGCGGCCGGCCGGTGGCCAGCACCACCGGGACGCCGTCGGCCCGCCAGCGCTCCAGCTCGGCGACGGTCGCCTCGCTGACCGTGTCGTCCCGGTGCAGGAGCGTGCCGTCCATGTCGCTGGCGATCAGTCTCGGCTTCCAGTCAGACACCGAGCACAGCCTCCAGGTATCGGGCGACGCCGTCCGCGTCGTGCCCGCTGGTGCGCAGCGGGGTGGCGGCGAGGACGTCGGGGTGCGCGTTGGCGACGGCGACCGCCCGCCCGCCGGCGACCCGCACCGCCTCCAGCATCGGCAGGTCGTTGGGCATGTCACCGAAGACCAGGACGTCGCCGAACCCGACGCCGTAGCGCTCCAGCGCGATGGCCAGCCCGGACGCCTTGGTGACGCCGACCGGCAGGACCTCGATGAAGCCGAGCCCGGCGTGGGTCAGCTCGGCCTCCGCCGGGTCGACGACCCGCCGGGCGCGGGCCAGCAGCTCGTCCTGGCCGAGGGAGGGCGACCGGAGGAACACCTTGAGCACCGCACCCTGCGGCAGCACCTGGGCCCGCGGCAGCAGGTGGGCCGGCTCCGGGTAGGGCCAGTCGAAGCCGTGCTGGACGCGCAGCGCGCTGTGCACCTCGGCCTGCTCGGCGGCGTCCTCGACGGCGACGACGAGCTCACCGGCCACCGCCTCGATCCGCTCGATGACCGCCATCGCCCGGTCGCGGGGCAGCCCCACGGTGCGCAGCACCTCGTCGCGCTCCAGGTCGACGACGAAGCCGCCCTGGGCCAGGACGGCGATGCCGCGCCCGTCCATCGCCCCGCGGACGCTGTCGAGCAGCCGCGGGCCGCGGCCGGTCACGCCCACGACCGGGATCCCGGCGTCCCAGCAGGCCTCCAGCGCCGCCCGCGTGCGGGCGCTGACCTCGCCGTCGGAGCGCAGCAGGGTGCCGTCGAGGTCGCTGGCCACCAGCTTGGGACGCCAGTCGCCCAGGTCGCCGGGCTCGACCACGCGGTCGGAGTGCGGTGAGGGCACGTGCCCGGAGAGCACGGCCCGGGGCGCGGCGTCGCTCATGCGGGCACCGGCGCCGCCAGCGTCATGCCGGGGGTGAGGACCTCGTGGCCGCCCAGCCACGGGCGCAGCGCCGCCGGGACGTACACCGAGCCGTCGGCGCGCTGGTGCACCTCGAGCAGGCAGGCGATGGTGCGGGCGATGGCGCACAGCGTGCCGTTGAGCGTGGCCGCCGGCTGGTTCTTCCCGTCGGCGTCGCGGTACCGGATGGCCAGCCGGCGGGCCTGGAAGGTGGTGCAGTCCGAGGTGCTGGTCAGCTCGCGGTAGGTGCCCTGGCTGGGGAACCACGCCTCGATGTCGTACTTGCGGGCGGCACTGGTGCCCAGGTCACCGGCGGCGATGTCGACCACCCGGTAGGGCAGCTCCAGCAGCTGGAGGAACTCCTCCTCCCAGGCCAGCAGCCGCAGGTGCTCCTCGGCGGCCTCCTCGGGCCGGCAGAAGCTGAACATCTCGACCTTGTCGAACCAGTGCACGCGGATGATGCCGCGGGTGTCCTTGCCGTAGGAGCCGGCCTCGCGGCGGAAGCAGGACGACCAGCCGGCGTAGCGGCGGGGGCCGGCCGCCAGGTCCAGCACCTCGTTCTGGTGCATGCCGGCCAGCGCGACCTCGGAGGTGCCGACCAGGTACAGGTCGTCGCGCTCGACGCGGTAGACCTCCTCGTCGTGCTCGCCGAGGAAGCCGGTGCCCTCCATGGCCTCGGGCCGCACCAGCGCCGGGGCGACGACGGGGGTGAACCCGGCGGCGACGGCCCGGCTGATGGCCAGCTGGGCGAGGGCGAACTCGAGCAGCGCGCCGGGGCCGGTGAGGAAGTAGAAGCGGGCGCCGGAGACCTTCGCCCCGCGCTCCATGTCGATCGCGCCGAGCGCCTCGCCGATCTCCAGGTGGTCGCGCACCGGGAAGTCGTAGGAGGGCACCTCGCCGACGGTGCGCATCGTCACCGCGTCGTCCTCACCGCCGGGCGGCACGTCGTCGTGGACGACGTTGGGGATCCGCAGGTGCGCCTCGCGCAGGGCGGCGTCCGCGGTGCGCAGCGCCTCCTCGGCCTCCTTCACCTGGGCGGCCAGTGCCTTGGCCCGCTCCAGGACGGCGGGCCGCTCCTCCGGGGAGGCCTTCTTCACCGCCTGTGAGGCGGCCTTCTGCTCGGCGCGCAGGTCGTCGGCGCGCTTGACCGCCTCGCGGCGGGCGGTGTCGGCAGCGATCAGGTCGTCGACCCGGGACTCGTCGGCCCCGCGGGCTCGCTGGCTGGCCTTGACGAGGTCGGGGTGCTCACGCACGAGCCGCAGGTCGATCACACACCGATCGTACGGACGCAGCCCGCCGTGCCGCCCCGCCCGGCGAGATCGCCGCCGTCGCACGGTCGCCGGGCTCCAGGCGGGCCGGATCGGCGACCTCACCGGCGGCGGTCGTGCAGCCTGGGACACTGGACCCATGCGCTTCCTGGGTGGCACCCGTCCGGCGACCGACCTGACCTACGCCGACGTGTTCATGGTGCCCAACCACTCCACCGTGGGCTCCCGGCTCGAGGTCGACCTGACCACGCCCGACCGGGTGGGTACGACCATCCCCGTCGTGGTCGCGAACATGACCGCGATCTCCGGCCGCCGCATGGCCGAGACCGTGGCCCGCCGCGGCGGGCTGGCCGTGCTCCCCCAGGACATCCCGGTGGACGTCGTCGGCGAGGTCGTGTCGTGGGTGAAGGCCCGGCACCCGGTCTACGACACCCCGATCACGCTCGACCCGTCGTCCACGGTCGCCGAGGCGCTGTCGCTCATGCACAAGCGCGCGCACGGCGTGGTCGTGGTGGTGTCCGGCGGCCACCCGGTCGGGATCGTCACCGACGGCGCCTGCCAGGGCGTGGACCGCTTCACCCAGCTCGCGCAGGTCATGACCGAGCCGCTCACCGTCCCGGCCGGCACCGACCTGCCCAAGATCTTCGACGTCCTGTCCGACGAGCGGGTCAACGCCGCGCCCGTCGTGGAGGGCGACCGGCTGGTCGGGATCATCACCCGCAAGGGCGCGCTGCGCTCGGCGCTCTACCTCCCCGCGGTCAACGGGGACGGGCAGCTGCTCACCTCGGCCGCCGTCGGCATCAACGGCGACGTCGCCGGAAAGGCCGGCGCGCTGCTGGCCTCCGGCGTCGACGTGCTCGTCGTCGACACCGCGCACGGGCACCAGGAGAAGGCGGTGGAGGCGGTCCGCGCGGTGCGGTCCGTGGCCGGCTCCACGCCGGTCGTGGCCGGCAACGTGGTCACCGCCGAGGGCACCCGCGACCTCATCGAGGCCGGCGCGGACGTCGTCAAGGTCGGCGTCGGCCCCGGCGCGATGTGCACGACGCGGATGATGACCGGCGTCGGCCGGCCGCAGTTCTCCGCCGTCGAGGAGTGCGCCGCGGCGGCCCGTGCCCTGGGCAAGCACGTGTGGGCCGACGGCGGCGTGCGCCACCCGCGCGACGTCGCGCTGGCGCTGGCCGCCGGCGCGGCGAACGTGATGGTGGGCTCCTGGTTCGCCGGCACCTACGAGTCGGCCGGCGACGTCCACGACGACGGCAACGGCCGCCAGTACAAGGAGTCCTTCGGCATGGCCTCGGCCCGCGCGGTCAAGGCCCGGACGTCGGCGCAGAGCGGGTTCGAGCGGGCCCGGGCCGGCCTGTTCGAGGAGGGCATCAGCTCCTCGCGGATGTACCTCGACCCGGCCCGTCCCGGTGTCGAGGACCTCATCGACCAGATCGTGGCCGGGGTGCGGTCGTCGTTCACCTACGCCGGCGCCCGCACGGTGGACCAGTTCCACGAGCGGGCGGTCGTGGGGGTGCAGAGCGCGGCCGGCTACGAGGAGGGCCGGCCGCTGCCCACCAGCTGGTGAAGGCGCTGCCGCTCCCCGTCTTCGAGGAGTTGGTCGCCGACGCCCTCGACCAGGTGCCGGCCGAGCTCATGGCGCTGCTGGACAACGTCGTCGTCCTGGTCGAGGACCGCAACGAGGAGGAGCCCGAGCTGCTCGGGCTCTACGACGGCTACGCCCTGACCGAGCGGGGCTGGCAGTACGGCGGCGCGCTGCCGGACCGGATCATGATCTACCGCGAGGCCATCTGCGACATCTGCTCGACCGCCGAGGAGGTCGTCGAGGAGGTCACGATCACCGTCGTCCACGAGATCGCGCACCACTTCGGCATCGACGACGAGCGGCTGCACGAGCTCGGGTGGGGCTGACGGGTGCGGCTCGACGATCGGCGCCCCGCGTAACGTGACCCGGCGTGGCTGACGTCAGGGGCTCAGGGCTGCCGATCAAGATGCTGCACGACCGCATCCTGGTGGCGCTCCGCAAGGAGGACGGCGAGCGCCGCTCCACGGGCGGCATCCTCATCCCGGCGACCGCCCAGGTGGCCAAGCGGCTGGTGTGGGGCGAGGCGCGCGGCGTCGGTGCCGGCGTCCGCCAGGTGAAGGTCGGCGACCAGGTGCTGTTCTCCCCCGAGGACCAGCACGAGGTCGAGGTGCACGGCGAGGAGCTGATCATCCTGCGCGAGCGGGACGTGCACGCCGTCGCGGCCGAGCGGATCGAGGAGTCCACCGGCCTCTACCTCTGAGGCCCACGTCGCGGCGCCGGTCGCGCGGTGTCCGGATCCGCGGGCACCGGGGCAGGCACGCCGAGACCCTGCTCTGTGCGCAGACCGTGCGCAAGCGGCGGGCGAGACCACGATGTGTGCACAGAGCGTGGGACTCAGTCGGCGGCCGGCCGGGCGTGCCGCTCGATCACCGCGGTCATCTCCTCCAGGAACCGGCGGACGACGGCCAGCTCCTCGCCCGAGTAGCCGGCCATCGCGCCGACGAGGTCGCGCTGCAGCCCACCGAAGTACTCCGCCCCGGCCGCCATCGCCTCGTCGGAGATCTCCAGCGCCACCCGGCGCCGGTCCTCGGGGTCCCGGACCCGCCGCACGTGGCCGACCCGCTCCAGCCGGTCGACCAGCGCGGTCACCGACGCCGAGCTGAGCTCCACCGCCGAGCCGAGCGCGCCCGCGGTGAGCGCCTGGCCGCGGCGGGCGGCGTCCATGATCGCCACCAGCGCCCGGACGTCGGTGCGCCCCAGGCCGTGCAGCCCGGCGAACCGCTGTCCCACCGCGTCCAGCTCGACGGTCAGCCGGCGGAGGAGCAGCGCCACCTCCTGCCGCCCGGCGTCGGCGTCCTCGGCCACTCCACCCTCCCGTTGGCGCGCGGCGGCAGAGCGCCGTATTCTCTCGACGATCGAGATGATCGACCGTCGAAGGACATCATGCGCTCCGTCGCCCGCTGGTTGCTCCCCGCCCTCGTCGCCCTCCTCTGGCTCGGCCTGGCCGGCCCGCTGGGGTCGTTCAGCGGCAGGCTGACCGAGGTCCAGGAGAACGACTCCGCAGCCTTCCTGCCCGACAGCGCGGAGTCCACCCGGGTGACCGAGCTGCTGGCGGGCTTCCGGACCGAGCGCAGCCTCCCGGTCGTCCTGCTGTGGGAGAGCACGGACGGCGCCCTCGAGGAGGCGCAGCTCGGTGAGATCGCCGGGCGCACCCGCGAGGCGGTCGGCCTGGCCGAGGAGGCCGGCGCCCTGACCGGCGAGGCGTCCCCGCCGATCCCGTCGGAGGACGGCGCGGCGGTGCAGGCGGTCCTGCCGTTCGACCCCGACCTCGGCGACGCGCTCGGCGAGGTGGTCGGCGAGCTGCGGGCGCTGCCCGGTGTCGAGGGCACCACCGCGTACGTCACCGGCCCGGGCGCGGTGTTCAACGACTTCCGTGAGGGCTTCTCCGGCATCGACGGCCTGCTGCTGCTCGCCGCGTTCGGCGTGGTCCTGCTGATCCTGCTGGTCGTCTACCGCAGCCCGCTCCTGCCGCTGCTGGTGATCACCACGGCCGGGCTGGCCCTCGTGGTCTCCCTCGCGGTCGCCTACCTGCTGGCCGACCGGGGCTGGATCGAGGTCAACGGCCAGAGCCAGGGCATCGCCTCGATCCTCGTCGTCGGCGCGGCCACCGACTACGGCCTGCTGCTGGTCGCCCGCTACCGCGAGGAGCTGCGCCGGGAGGCCTCCCGGACCACCGCCATGCGCACGGCGCTCCGGCAGTCGTGGGAGCCGATCGTGGCCAGCGGCGCCACCGTCGTCCTCGGCGTCCTGTGCCTGCTCTTCTCCGACCTCGGCTCCAACCGCGGCCTGGGTCCGATCTCCGCGGTGAGCATCGCCGTCGCGGTGCTGGCCGCGCTCACCTTCCTGCCGGCGGCGCTGGTGCTCCTCGGCCGGGCGGCGTTCTGGCCGTTCCGGCCGCGCGTGGGCGACGACCAGCCGCACGGGCGCGGCTGGCAGCGGGTGGCCACCGGCGTGGGGCGCCGTCCGGGCCGGGTGCTGCTGGCCAGCCTCGCCGTCCTGGTCGCGCTCGCCGCGTTCGCGCCGACCTTCGACGCCGGGGGCATCGCCCTGTCCGACGCCGTCCGCGGGGGCTCGCCGTCGGCGACGGGGCAGGAGGCGCTGGCGCGGCACTTCGACGCCGGCGGCGCCAGCCCGGCCGTCGTCCTCACCCCGGCCGGCGACTGGCCGGCGGTCGCCGAGGCCGCCGCGGGCCTGGACGGCGTCACCGACGTCGTGCCCTTCAGCGGCGAACGGTCCGGACCGCCCGGCGCGGGCGACCCGGTCGAGGTCGACGGGCTGGTCCGGCTCGACGTCACCCTCGCCGACGCCCCCGACAGCGAGGCCGCGCAGGCCGTGGTCGCCGAACTGCGGACGGCGGTGCGCGACGTCGACCCCGAGGCGCTGGTCGGCGGCTCGACGGCGAGCGACCTGGACACCCAGGAGACCGCTGCCCGCGACCTGGCGGTGATCGTGCCGCTGGTGCTGCTGGTCATCACCGTGGTCCTCGCGCTGCTGCTCCGGGCGCTGGTCGCGCCGGTGCTGCTGGTGGCCACGGTCGCGCTGAGCGTGCTCTCGACGGTCGGCGTGAGCGCGCTGGTGTTCGAGCACGTCTTCGACTTCCCGGGCAGCGATCCGCAGGTGCTGCTGATCGGGTTCGTCTTCCTGGTGGCGCTCGGGATCGACTACAACATCTTCCTGATGACCCGGGCGCGGGAGGAGTCCGCCCACCACGGCACGAGGGACGGCGTGCTGCGGGCCCTCGCGGTCACCGGCGGGGTCATCACCAGCGCCGGCCTGGTGCTGGCCGCCACCTTCGGCGCCCTCACCGTGCTGCCTCTGGTGATCCTGACCCAGCTCGGGTTCCTCGTCGGCTTCGGCGTCCTGCTGGACACCTTCCTCGTCCGCTCGCTGCTGGTGCCGGCGGCGGTGCACCTGGCCGGCGACCGGGTGTGGTGGCCCGGCGCCCTGGCGGCGCGGACGACGCCGGCGCCGGAGCGCGAGCCGGCGCGCGTGTAGCCGGCCTCCGCCCGCCCGGGCCAGGGTGGTGGCATGGACCCGCTGCGCATCGCGGTGCTCGGCCCCGGCGGGGTCGGGGGCCTGCTCGCCGCCCTGCTGGCCCGGCGGGGGCACGCGGTCACCTGCCTCGCCGGCCGGCAGACGGCCACGGTCGTCGACCGGGACGGGCTCCGGGTGACCAGTGACCGCTACGGCGAGTTCGCGGTGCCGGTCTCCGGTGCGGAGGTCCTGCCCGGGCCGGTCGACGCCTGCCTGGTCACCGCCAAGGCCACCCAGCTGGAGCCGGCGCTGGACCGGCTCCCGCCCGCCGTGCTGGGGACGGCCCTGCTCGTGCCGCTGCTCAACGGCCTGGAGCACATGGCGGTGCTCCGAGCCCGGCTGCCGCGGGCCCGCACCGTCGCGGGCTCCATCCAGGTGATCGCCAGCCGCACCGCCCCGGGGGCGATCCGGCACGAGGGCCGGCTCGCCACCGTCACGCTGGCACCGGGCGCCGAGCTCCTCGCCGCGGCCCTGGCCGACGCCGGCGTGGACGTCGTCGCGCGCGCCGACGAGGCCGGGCTGCTCTGGGCCAAGCTGTGCTTCCTCGCCCCGATGGCGCTGCTGACCACCAGCGTGGGCGGCCCGATCGGGGAGGTGCGCGAGCGGCGCGGGGCCGACCTGCGGGCTGTCGTCGAGGAGATCGCCGCGGTGGCCCGTGCCGAGGGCGCCGAGGTCGACGCGGCGGCCACCCTCCGGTTCGCCGAGACGGTGCCCGCGGCAGCGAAGTCGTCGATGCTGCGCGACGTCGAGGCCGGCAACCGCACCGAGCTGGAAGCGATCGGCGGCGCCGTGGTGCGGGCCGCCGACCGGCACGGCGTCGACGTCCCGGTCGTCCGCCGCATCGTCACCGAGCTGCGCGCCCGGGTCCGGACCTGAGCGGTGTCAGGCGCGGCCCTCCCGCACGGCCTGCAGCCAGCCGGCGGCCTCGGCGAAGGCGTCGTCGCCGGCGGTCGGCGGCACCGGCTTGTTCTCCCGGCCGTCGGCCCGGGGGTAGGAGCCGAGGAAGCGGACGTCGTCGCACACCCGGTGCAGCCCGGCCAGCGCCTCACCCACGCGGGCGTCGGCGACGTGCCCCTCGCAGTCGAGGGAGAACGAGTACACGCCCAGCCGCTCCCGGGTGGGGCGCGACTCGATGCGGGTCAGGCTGATCCCGCGCACGGAGAACTCGCGCAGCAGTTCCAGCAGGGCGCCGGTGCGGTCGCCGACCACCGCGACCAGCGAGGTCTTGTCGTTGCCGGTGGGGGCCGGCAGCGGCCCCGGCGGGGTGACCAGCAGGAAGCGGGTGACCGCGCCGGGGTGGTCGGCGACGTCCCCGACCAGGGCGGTCAGCCCGTAGCGCTCTGCGGCGATCGGCGCGCAGACCGCGGCGTCGAACTCCCCCTCGGCGACCTGCCGGGCCGCCCCGGCGGTGGACGTCGCCGGCAGGGGGACGACGCCGGGCAGCAGCTCGGCCAGGCGGCGGGCGGTCTGCGCCAGCGCGTGCGGGTGGCTGGCCACACTGCGGACGGCGGCCAGGTCGGTGCCCGGCCGCACGGCGAGGACGAAGGAGACCGCCAGGAACACCTCGCGGGCGATCAGCAGCGGGGCGCCGTCGGCCAGCGCGTCCATGGTGGCCGGCACCGAGCCCTCCACCGAGTTCTCGATCGGGACGAGGGCCGCGTCGGCCTCCCCCGAGCGGACCGCGGCGAGCGCCGCCGGGACGCTGGCCGCGGGCTGCCGCACCCCCTCCGCAGGCGGAACGACCCTGCTCAGGGCCGCTTCGGCGAAGGTACCCTCGGGCCCGAGATAGGCGAACCGCGTCGGGGGCATCGCAGGCATCCGACGAGGGTAGTGCGGTGGGCCCGGGGCGCCCGCCCCGCCCGGGAGAGCTGCGTCACTCCCCGCACCCGGCGGCCACGCCGGTCGTTGACCCGTCGATGGAGGGATGCGTGACCGCCGGCCCGGACCGCCTCGTCGAGGCCGAGCTCGAGGACGTGCTCTGGCGCCTCCTCGCGGCCACCTCCCGGGACGACCCCACCGTCTTCACCACCGAGCACGACCGGGCCGAGGCCGTGCTGGCCGCCGCCACCGAACCGCACTGGACGGCCTGGCGGCACGCCTTCGCCGCCCGGCGGGGGCTGCTGGACGGGGACCGTGACGTCGCCGCGAGCGGCGTGCGGTCGGCCCGGGACGCGCTGGTCCGCTGCGCGCCCACCGACCGGACGGCGCTGACGCTGGCCTACCTGGCCCACGTCGAGGTCGCCTCCGACCACTTCGACGCGGCGATGCTCACCGCCATCGACGCGAGCCTGATCGCGGAGGGCCCCGGCGCGGGCGACCCCTCGCGGGCGCTGCACCAGGCCCACCGGTGGCTCTCGCTCACCCTCACCGCCCTGGACCTGGAGGAGCTCGCCGTCGCCCAGGCGCTGTCCGGGCACCGGGTCGCCGCGGCGCTGCCGGACCTGGCCGACCAGTGGCTGATGCTGCAGCTGTGCGCCCAGCAGCACGCCGAGCTGGCCCAGACTCTGCACCGGCGCGGCGACCTGGACCGCTCCCGGGAACTGGCCGACGTCGCCGTCGAGTGCGCGCGGACCGCCCGCGCCCTGGACTGGGAGCCCGAGCCCGCCGAGCAGGACCTGCTGGACGTCGTCCAGGCGTGGGGACTGACCTGCCGCGGCGACCTGGAGGACGCCCTGGGCCCGCTGCGCAGCGCGCACCGGCGGGTCCACCGCGACGGCGGCATCTGGCTGCGCGGGTACACCGACCTGGTGCTCGCCCGGCTGCTCACCCGGCTCGCGCGGTCCCAGGCCGGTGGCGGGCACGGTGCCGAGGCCACCGACCTGCTGGTCGACGCCGCGGGCGCCTTCGCCGCCACCGGGGACCGCCGGCGCTACCGGCAGTGCCTGCTGGAGCTGGGCCAGAGCACCGCCGCCATGGGCCGCCCGGCCGAGGCGCTGCACTGGCTGGAGGCCTACCGCGCCGACACCGGCCGGGCGCACGCCCGCGGCCGGGAGCTGTGGGCGGAGATGTTCGTGCGCCGCAGCCGGCTGCGGGAGGCCGAGCGGCAGACCGCCGTCCTCCGGCGGCACGCGATGGAAGACCCCCTCACCGGCCTCGGCAACCGGCGCAGCGCGGAGCGGCGGCTGGGCAACCTGCGGCTGGGCGAGGAGCCGCTGTCGCTGGCCGTCGTCGACGTCGACCGGTTCAAGGAGGTCAACGACGACACCTCCCACTCGCACGGCGACGAGGTGCTGCGGCGGGTGGCCGCGCTGCTGCTGGAGCACAGCCGCACCGGCGACGAGGTGTACCGCTGGGCGGGCGACGAGTTCCTCGTCGTCCTGCCGACGGCCACCGAGCACCAGGCGCTGGTCGCCATGGACCGGCTGCGCGCCGCCGTGGCCGGCGCCGACTGGGCGGACCTCCAGCTCACCGAGCCGGTGACCGTGAGCATCGGGGTGGCGACGGCGGCCGGCGCCGCCGAGGAGCCGGTCGCGTGGCGTTCGCTGTTCGACACCGCCGACCTGCACCTGTTCACCGCCAAGCGCAGCGGCCGCAACCGGGTCCGCGCCCCGGGCGGGCGGGCGCCGCGCGAGGACGCCTCGTGACCGGACTCGCCGGGTGGGACGGCTGTGACGAAACGGACGACCGTCGGCGCGCCCCCCGGCCGGTGCTCGACTCGGCGCGGGAGGCCGTGCACAGTGCGCTCGTGCCACCGGGAACCCTGCACCAACGGGTGACCGCTGCGCTGGCGAACTGGCAGCTCGACGACGCCGAGGAGCTGCTCGCCGACGTCGAGACCGACATCTCGCCCTACGAGGTCTCCTCCCCGGACGACGCACCGGACCCGCTCGGCCGCGCCTGGGCCGACACGCTGCGCGCCGAGCTGCTGGTGCGCCGGCTGCGGGTGGCCGGGTTCACGCTCGTCGGCGACCCGGTGGAGCCGCCGCACGGCACGGGCACGCCGCCCGCCCTCGACCTGCACGCCGGGGTCGCCGAGCTCATCGACGGCACCGAGGACGCCGACCCGCGGGCCGAGTCCGCCTCCCGCGCGGCCCTGGCGATCGCGCTGGTGCGCTCGGCGAAGGCCGCGTTCGAGGCCACTGACGACGACCTGCAGCGTGCGGCCGGCCTGGCGCGGCACGCCCGCATCGAACTGCTCTCGCGTCGCATCGACGCCGCGATGGACGAGGCGGTCGAGGCCGCCAGCCTGCTCGACCCCGCGCTGCCGCCGTCCCTGCTGCTCATCGACACCCTCGGCACCCTCGCCGCGGTGCTCGCCGACCTCGAGCTCATGCCCCTGGCCCTGGACTACCAGCGGCGGGCGCACGAGGCGGCGGCCGCACCCGGGGCGCTGACCGGCGAGGACGGCGACGCCGACGTGCTCGTCGCCCGCACCGCGACCCGCCTGGGCGAGCTGTGCGCCGAGCTCGGCGAGGCGCTGCTGGACGACGGCGTCCCCGACGCCGCCGAGGCGCACTTCGCCGAGGCCCGGGAGCTGGCCGAACAGGCGCTGGCGCTGCTGCCGCCCGAGGCGGCCGAGGCCGTCGTCGCCGCCCAGGTCGTGCACGGCTGGGCCCTGGTCGGCCTCGGCGCGCACGCCGCGGCCGCCGCACCGCTGCGCGCCGCCGTCCGCGTCACCTCCGCCGGCGGCGACCGCGCCCTCCTGTCGGCCGCCCTGCTGGCGCTGGGCCGCGCGCTGCGCCGCCAGGGCGACGGCCGCGGGGCCGACGAGCAGCTGGCCCGGGCGCTGGCCATCGCCACCGAGCACGGGCTGCCGAGGCTGCGCCGGGCCGCGCTGCGCGAGCTGTGCACGCTGCACTCGGAGCTCGACGACGCCGGCCGGGCCCTGCCCTACCTGCAGGCCTACCTCGCCGACGAGCTGGACCGGGTCGACGAGCGGCGCACCCGCTGGGTGGAGCTGTTCGGCCGGCGCAAGAGCCTGCTGGAGACCGAGCGGGCCGCCGGGCAGCTGCGCCGGCAGGCCTACGAGGACCCGCTCACCCACCTGCCCAACCGGCGCTACGCCGAGGCCCGGCTGGACGTCCTGCTCTCCTCCGGCGCCGCCCCCGCGCTGGCCGTGGTGGACGTCGACCGGTTCAAGGAGGTCAACGACACCGCCGGGCACCCGACCGGCGACGTGGTGCTGCGCACCGTGGGCGAGCTGCTGATCGCCGGCGTCCGCGACACCGACGAGGTGTGCCGCTGGGCCGGCGACGAGTTCGTCGTGCTGCTGCCCGAGACCACCGCCGAGCAGGCCGAGCGCGCGCTGGAGCGCACCCGCCGTGCGGTCGCCGCCCACGACTGGGCGAGCCTCGGCGTGGACCTCCCCGTCACCATCAGCGTCGGCATCGCCTCGGCCACCCGCGGCGACGACCGCCGCACCCTGTTCGCCGCCGCCGACGGGGTGCTCTACGACGCCAAGCGCCGCGGCCGCGACCGCGTCGTCCGGCTGTCGGCGAAGACGCAGACCCGCGCCGGGGACAGCCCGCTCGACGCGCTGTTCGGCCCGCCGTCGTCGGCTGCGACGCCTGTGACGGACGAGTCCACTGGGACCGACACGGCCCCCGCCGGTACCCGGGAGCCGGTCGTCGTGGCGCCTAGGGTCCCTGCCGTGCAGCCTTCCCCGCTGGACGACCCCGCCGGTGACCCCGGCGGTTTCGCCCCCCTCCTCGTCGAGCCGGTCGATCCCCCGCTGGGCCTGGGCAGTCCCGTCGAGCCCGCGCTCGGGCCGGTGCCGCCGGTCGAGCCCGCTCCCGCGGCCCCGCTGCGGGACGCGCCGGCCGAGCCCGACGTCGTCTGGGCCACCGGCCGCAGCACCGAGCAGGTGCTGACGCTGGTCCGCGAGGCACGCCGGGAGTTCCCCGACCGGCCCGCCGTCGTGGTGCGCGCCACCGCCGAGACCCTGGTGGCGCTGGCCAGCGAGCACGACGCGTACACGACCGTCGACGCCGCGGCGATGTCCGCGGCCGTCGGGCCGCTGCCGGAGCCCGTGGGCCGCATCGGCGTCCTGTGCGGTGCCGGCGGCGACCTGCCCGTGGCCGCCGAGGCCGCCTTCGCCGCCCGGATCACCGGGACCTCGGTGGTGCGGGTGGACGACGTCGGGGGCAGCCGGATCCGCCCGCTGCTGACCGACCGCACCCTGCTCGACGACGTGGACTGCCTGGTCGTGGTGGCGGGCATGGACGCCTCGCTGGCCGGGCTGGTCGGCGCGATGACCGACGTGCCGATCGTCGCCGTCCCCACCTCCACCGGGCAGCCCGGTTCGTTCGGCGGGTTCAGCGCGCTGCTGACCATGCTCAACTCGGCGTCACCCGGCGTCGTGGTGAGCAACATCGACAACGGCCACTCCGCCGGCGTCTTCGCCGCCCGCATCGCCCGGAGGACCCGCCGGTAGCGGCCGCCTGGGGGAGCCGGGGCCGTCCGCGGGCGGGGCCCCCCCGCAGGAGCCCACGGAACACCGCAGAAGCGCCCTCACTACGGTCTCAGCGTGATCGGTTGGCTGGACCTGGCGGCAGGGGCTTCCGGGGATCTCCTGTTGGGCGCGCTCGTCGACGCCGGGGTGCCGCTGGAGGTCCCGGCGACGGCCGTGGCCGCGCTGCCGGTCGAGCGCATCCGGCTGGTCACCGAGCAGGTGAGCCGGCACGGGCTGGGCGCCACGCGGGTGCACGTGCACGCCCCGCCGTCGGTGCGCACCCGCACCTGGGCCGACGTCCGCGACCTGCTCGCCGACGCCGACCTCGCCCCCGCGGTCCGGGACGGCGCGCTGGCGGTCTTCGAGCGGCTGGCGGTCGCCGAGGGCCGGGTGCACCGGATCGCGCCGGAGAGCGTCCACTTCCACGAGGTCGGGGCGCTGGACGCGCTGGCCGACGTCGTCGGGGTGGTCGCCGCGTTCGAGCACCTGGGCCTGGAGCGGCTCACCGCCTCCCCCGTCGCGCTGGGCAGCGGCGCGGCCCGCAGCGCGCACGGCGTGGTGCCGGTCCCGGCGCCCGCGGTGCTGGAACTGCTGGCCGGGGCGCCGGTGCACGCCGGCCCGGTGCCCGCGGAGGCCTGCACGCCCACGGGTGCCGCACTGCTGGCCGCCCGCGTGGACGAGTGGACGACGCTGCCGCCGATGCGGGTGCAGACGGTGGGCGTCGGCGCCGGTGCCCGCGACCCCGAGCAGCTGCCCAACGTCGTCCGGCTGGTGCTCGGGGAGCCCGAGCGGCCCACGCCGGCCTCGGCGGTGGTGCTGGAGGCCAACGTCGACGACCTGGACCCGCGGCTGTGGCCCGGCGTGCTCGACCGGCTGCTGGCGGCCGGCGCCCAGGACGCCTGGCTGACCCCGATCCTCATGAAGAAGGGGCGCCCGGCGCACACCCTGTCGGTGCTGTGCCCGCCCGACGCGGTCGACGAGCTGCGCGCGACGGTGTTCACCGCGACGTCCACGATCGGGCTGCGGGTGGTGCCGGTCGGCAAGGTGGCGCTGGAGCGGGCCTCGGCGTCGGTGGCGGTCCTCGGCGGCCGGGTGGGCGTGAAGCTCGCCGTCCTCGACGGGCGCGTGGTCAACGTCAGCGTGGAGTTCGACGACGTGGCCGCGCTGGCCGGGCGGCTCGCGGCGCCGGTCAAGGAGGTCCTGCGCGCGGCCACGGCCGCCGCCGAGGCGGCCTACCCCGTGCCCTGACCGGTGCCCGGCGGACGGCGCAGGCCCGCGGCGACCACCGGGACGACGGCGAGGACGGCGACCGCCACGCCCCCGAGACCGCCGAGCGCCCAGGCCGCGAACACCGGGAGCGAGGCCAGCTCGAGCCCGAGTCCCGCGACCGAGGTGATGGTCGCCCGGTGCGGACCGGTGATGCGGTGCTGCAGCCGCGCCTCCCCGACGACCAGCACGGCGATGTAGACGCCGTAGGCAGCGGCGAGCGCGACCAGCGCCGCCGGCCGGGCCCACAGTGCCGTGCCGACGAGCAGGAGCCCGGACAGCGCCAGCAGCGCCGGTAGCGCGCGGTCGGGGAGCCGCTCGGCCCGGCCGGCCAGGGCCCCGCCCAGCGCTCCGGCCAGCGCGGTGGCCAGGACGGCGAAGGGCACGGCCTCGGTGGACACGCCCCAGTCCGCGGCGAGGACGGGGAAGTACTCCTCGACCGCGTCCAGGCCGCCGAGGAGGGCGACCGCGAGCACGGTGAGCCGCAGACCCGGGCGCAGCGCCTCGGCCACGCCCTGCCGGAGCGGTACGTCCTCGCCCTCGTCGTCCTCGGCGACGTGCCGGGCCTCGGGGAAGCGGAGCGCGAGCGCGGCGGCGGCCAGGCACACCGCGACGCTGGCCCAGCCGACGGCCGGGTACCCGCCCACGGCGAACAGCGCGCTGGCCGCGGCCGCCGTCGGCACCTGCACCAGCAGCTCGGCGCCGGTCATCCAGCCGTTGACGCGGGTGTAGGCCGACTCGGCCCCGACCGCGGCCAGCCCGTCGTAGACGAGGGCCTCCGCGGCGCCGGACACCAGCGCGGAGGAGACGCCCCACAGCGCGAACCCGATGGCGAACGCCGGGGCGGCGGGGGCGGCGGTCCACACCGCGAAGGCGACCGCCTGGAGCACGCCACCGAGGACGACGACCCCACGCCGCGACCAGCGGTCGGCCAGGACGCCGGCCGGTACCTCGGTGAGCAGGCCGGTGACCGACCAGACGGCGAACAGCGCGGACACCTGGGCGCCGGAGAGCCCGGTGTCGAGGAAGAGCAGCGCGTAGAGCGGGTAGTACGGGACCAGCTCGGAGAGCGCGGCCCAGCCCACGGCCAGCCGGGCCAGCGGCCGGGCCGCGGGGGTCAGGGGGGCCGTGGACGGGCGTCAACGGAACGGCATGGCCCGACGCTAGTGCGACAGCTCACCCGTGCGCACCCGGATTCCCCCGGGAGGGCTCGGCTAGGCTGGCGGGCCGAGAAGGGGAGTAGCCCCCCGTCCGCTGGTCGACATGCTGGCGCACCACCCCGCGGTGGTCGCCCGGTCAGCGGGCCCACGCCCCCGGCGTGGGTGGGCGAGACCTTCGACCAGTGCAGTCCCGTGCTGCCGGTCGGAGGCGTACCCGCACCCGCCCGGCAGTGCCGAGCGGAAGAGAGAAACCCGTGCTGTCCCTGTCGGTCATCGCGACCGCGTTCATCCTCGTCCTGCCCGTCGAGCTGCCGGACAAGACGCTGTTCGCCAGCCTGGTGCTCGCCACCCGCTTCCCGCACTGGCCGGTGTTCATCGGGGTCGGCGCGGCGTTCGGCCTGCAGGTGGCGATCGCCGTCACCGCCGGCAGCCTGCTGTCGCTGCTCCCCGGCGCGCTGGTCAGCGGCGTGGTGGCGGTCCTCTTCCTGGTCGGCGCGGTGCTGCTGTGGCGCAGCGCGAACAGTGGCCCGGAGGACGCCGACGACGTCGCCGCCGGCCGCGAGGGGACGTCGTTCTTCCGCGCCGCGGCCATCTCCTTCGGCGTGCTGTTCGCCGCGGAGTGGGGAGACCTCTCCCAGCTGGCCACCGCCGGCCTCGCCGCCCGCCTGGACGCCCCCCTGTCGGTGTTCATCGGCGCCTGGGCCGCGCTGCTCACCGTGTCCGGGCTCGCGGTCTTCCTCGGCAAGAAGCTGGCCGACCGCCTGCCGATCGCGCTCATCCGGCGGGTGGCGGCCGGGCTGTTCCTGGTCTTCGCCGTCGTGGCCGCCGTCGAGACGGTACGCACGCTGGCATCCTGATACGAGAACACCCCGTCCGGGGGACGTCCGCCCGCGGTCTCTCAACCGGGGCGGCGCGGGCGTCGATGGGGTGGCAGGACGGCGAGAGGCGCCGGCCGTACCGGGACGACGCCGAGGAGCCGTGGGACCAGTGACCGAGCCAGCGGGCAGCCGCGCCGCGCTGCTGCACGAGCTGGAGGTCCTCGACGTCCGCCGAGACCCCGAGGTGGAGCGGGTGGTCCGCGTGGCCGCCGCCCTGACCCGGGCGCCCCGGGCGGCGGTGCACGTGCTGGACGACCGGGAGGAGCTCCGGCTGTCCCCGCACGGCTCCGGCGGCGGGGTCGCGCCGGGCGAGGCGTCCATCAGCGCCGTGCTGACCGGCTGGGGCCCGGGCGTGCACGCCTTCGAGGACCTCAGCGCCGATCCCCGCTTCGCGACCAACCCGTGGGTCGACGGCCGCCGCGCGCGGGTGCGCGGCTACGCCAGCGCCGCCCTGGTCATCGAGGGCACCACCGTCGGGACGCTGGCCGTGCTCGACGAGCAGCCGCACGCCTTCTCCGCCGACGACCGCGACCGCCTCGGCGACCTCGCCGACGTGATCGTGGGCATCGTGGAGCGGCGCCGCGCCGTCCGGCAGCTCGCCGACGTCGCCGCCGCCACCACGGTCGCCCGCCGGGACGCGGAGCGGGCGCACGCCGAGCTGGCCCGCTCGGAGGCCTTCGTCCGCGCGCTGCTCGAGGCGCTGCCCGTCGGCGTCGTCGCCGCCGACGCCGACGGCCGGGTGGTGCTGTTCAACGAGGTCAGCCGGCAGTGGCACGGGGCGGACGCCGACCCGCGGGTGGACGTCGCCGACTTCCCCGCCGCCTTCTCCCTCAGCGAGCCCGACGGGCGCCCGCTCGCCCCGCACCGCGTCCCGCTCACCCGCGTGTTCCGCGAGGACCGGATCGCCGACGTCGGGATGCGGATCGCGCCGGCCGGCGGCGCCGTCCGCGAGGTGCTGGCCTCCGGCACGTCGATCCGGGACGACGACGGGACACTCCTCGGTGCGGTGGTCGCCCTGGCCGACGTCACGGCGCAGCGGGAGCTGGAGCGGGCCCTGCGCGCCGCGGCGCTGCACGACCCCCTCACCGGCCTGCCCAACCGCGCCCTGCTGATGGACCGCCTCGGCCAGCTCCTGGAGCCCACGCGGCGGGCAGCAGAGCCGCTCGCCGTCCTGTTCTGCGACCTCGACGGCTTCAAGCCGGTCAACGACACCGCCGGCCACGCCGTCGGGGACGAGGTGCTGGTGCAGGCCGCCCGCCGGCTGCAGGCGGCGGTGCGCCCCGGCGACACCGTGGCGCGCCTGGGCGGCGACGAGTTCGTCGTGCTGTGCCCCGGGCTGGACTGCGCCCACGCGGCCCGGTCGGTGGCCGATCGCGTCACGGCGTCCTTCGACGCGCCCCTGACCGACGCGCGCGGTGGCCGGCACCGCGTCGGCGTGAGCGTCGGCGTCGCGGTCTGCGACGCCGGGGACACTCCCGAGACGGCGCTGGCCGCCGCCGACGCGGCGATGTACCGGGTGAAGAGCGCCCGGCGCTCAGCCCGCGCCGTTCCCGTCTGAGGCGGCCGGCGAGACCAGGGCCAGCCGGCCGACCAGGTCGCGCAGCCGGCCGTCGAGCTCCGGGGCGCCCGCCCCGGCCGCCCGCAGCGTCACCACCCCGTGCAGGGCCGTCCAGATGAGCAGCGCGTCGCCGCGGGCGTCCCGGCTGGCCGAGCGCCCGGCCTCCTGGCAGGCGGTGACGGCGTCGACCAGCACGTCGAAGGCGCCCGCTCCGCCGGGGACCTCCTGCCGCTGGAACATCGCCCGGTAGCGGGCAGGTGCGGTGAGGCCGGCCGTGACGTAGGCCCGGCACCCGGCCACCAGCCGCTCCACCGGGTCCTCGATCCCGGCCACCGACGTCTCGATCGCCGCGCGCAGCGCGAGGAAGCCCTCCTCGAGGACGGCGTCGACCAGGGCCCCCAGGTCGGCGAAGTGCCCGTACACCGCGGGCGCGGTCACCCCCGCCTCGCGGGCGACCGCACGCAGCGTCACGGCCTCCACCGAGCCGGTCCGCTCGATCAGCGCGGCGGCGGAGGCGACGAGGTCGGCGCGCAGGCGGCCGGGGGTCCGTGGGGGCACAAGGTCACTTTACATGCGTTAAGAAGGTGCCTAGCCTCTGGTGCTAAACGCATGTAAAGGAGGTTGTCGTGCCCCTCATCCCCGACCTGCCGTGGAAGGCCGAGACCGTCGGTGACGGTCCCGGCGTCGTCGTCCTCACCCAGCTGCACCTGCGCCGCTTCCGCGACGTCCCGGCGTTCCTGCGTGCCTCGCTGGCCATCCGGAAGCAGGCCATGCGCAGCCCGGGGGCGCGCTCGCTGTTCCTCCGGGCCCGGCCCCTGGCGCGCCACTTCACGACCGTGTCCTGGTGGGACGACCAGGCCGCGATGGTGGCCTTCGTCCGCACCGACCCGCACCGCTCGGCGATGCGCCGGTGGGGTCCGGAGATGAGGGCGTTCAGCAACCGGTCGTTCCCGGGCACCGCCGGCGTCGTCCCCACGGTGGCGGAGGCGGAGGCCCAGCCCGCCTGACCGGCGCCCCTGCGGGAGCCCGTCGGCACCCTGGACCCACAGGGCCAGACACCTCTCCGAGCGTGCTCCGGCTCTGAGTGCACCTGCACTCGGAGCCGGAGCACCGGAGGGGCACCCCCGGACCCGGCCGCGCACGCCCCCGGTCCGCGAGGCCCCGGACGGCTCAGCGCAGCGTCGGGATCCACTCGGCCAGCGCCCGGCCGATCTCGTGCGGCGAGTCCTCGGGCACGAAGTGCGCGCCCGGCACGGTGACCTCGGTCAGCGCCGCCCACTTGCGCACGAAGGCGCGCTGCCGGCCGACCAGGATCGACCCCGGGTCGGCGTTGAGGAACAGCTTCGGCACGTCGCAGGTGCGCAGCCACTGCCCGTACCGGGCGACGACGTCGCGGACCTTCGGCGGCACGTTCTCCAGCGGGATCTGACGGGGCCACTCCAGCGTCGGCCAGCGGTCCTCGGGGGTGCGGAAGGGCTGCCGGTACCGCTCGTGCGCCTCGGGGCTCAGCCCGCGGGCGACCGAGGCGGGCAGGATCCGCTCGACGAAGGCGTTCTTCTCCAGCACCGCCGCCGGACCGTCGGGGCCGCGCATGGTGCGGAAGAGGCGTCGCGCGTCCGCCGGCCAGTCCGCCCAGGTCAGCGGGGTCACGATCGCCTCGGTGAAGGCGAGCCCACGGACCGCGCCGGGGTGCCGGTGCGCCCAGTCGAAGCCCAGCGCGGAGCCCCAGTCGTGCATCACGAAGACGACCCGCTCGGTGGCGCCGACCTCGGCGAGGAATCGCTCCAGGAACCCGGCGTGGGCGGCGAAGGAGTACGTGCCGGGCCCGGGGTCGGGCAGCTTGTCCGACTCCCCCATGCCGATGAGGTCCGGCGCCAGGCAGCGGCCCAGGTGCTGCACGTGCGGCAGCACGTTGCGCCACAGGTAGGACGACGTCGGGTTGCCGTGCAGGAAGACGATGTCGTTCCCGCCCGCCCCGCGCTCCCCCACCTCGACGTAGGCCATCTGGAGGGTGCCGTCGGCCCGCCGGTCCACCCGCACGCGCTTGCGGGGGAAGGGGTCCTCGGGCGAGACGTCGTCGGTGGCCATGCCTGCGATCCTCACGCATCCACCGGAGGGCCACCCGTCGGGCCCGGCGCCGTGCGGCCGGCCGCCTGTCGCGCCGCCGTCTCGATGCGGTCGCGGAAGGCCGCCCACTCCGCGTCGCTGCGCTCGGGCAGGTTGGGGTTGGCCGCGGTCATCCCGGCCGCGCCGTCGATGGACTCCCGGACGACGTCGGCGTGCCCGGCGTGCCGGGCGGTCTCCACGCACATGTGCACCAGCAGGGTGTGCAGCGTCGGGTGCCGCCGCTCCTCCGGCCACCACGGCACCTCGCCGACGGCGTCCAGCGGCAGCGCCTCGATGGTCGCGTCGGCGTGCGCCGCCGAGAACCGGTACAGCTCCACGACGTCCTCGCGGCGCTCGTCGGGGCGGGCCCACATGTCGGCGTCGTCCTCACCGCCGTCGTCCCACGGGCAGGGCCGGCCGCTGGGCCGGCCGAGCACCTCCCCGAAGTAGCCGAGCTGCACGTAGGCGACGTGCTTGACCAGGCCGAGCAGGTTGGTGCCGGTGCGCGTCATCGACCGCCGGACGGCGTACTCGTCGAGGCCGTCGAGCTTGCCGAGCAGAGAAAGGACCCGCCTGCCCCCCACGCCTCGCGAGCTCGGCGAGGGCCCTGCAGGCGGGCCGACGGATCGCGCTTGACCCTGACGCGACGTCAGGCTGTCCACTCGTCCACGTCGGAGAGGAGGGACCGTGAACGTGGGAGAGGTGGCTGCCCTGGCCGGGGTCACGGTGCGCACGCTGCACCACTACGACCGGATCGGGCTGCTGTCGCCGTCCGGGCGGACGTCGGCCGGCTACCGCCGGTACTCGCCGGCCGACCTGGACCGACTGCACCGGGTGCTGGTCTACCGCGAGCTCGGCTTCCCCCTCGAGGAGGTCGCGACGCTGCTGGACGACCCGTCGGCCGACCCCGCCGAGCACCTGCGCCGCCAGCACCGGCTGCTGCGGGACCGGCTGGAGCGGACGCGGGCGATGGTCGCGGCCGTCGAGAAGGAGATGGAGGCGAGGGCGATGGGGATCTCGTTGACCCCCGAGGAGCGGTTCGAGGTGTTCGGCGAGCACGACCCGGCGCAGTACGAGGCCGAGGCCGAGGAGCGCTGGGGCGACACCGCGGCGTGGGCGGAGTCGCAGCGGCGCACGCGGGGCTACGCGAAGGAGGACTGGCTGCGGGTGAAGGGCGAGATGGCCGACATCGGCGACCGGTGGGTGGCGGTGCTGCGGTCGGGCGCGGCGCCGGACTCGGAGCAGGCGATGGACGTCGCGGAGGACGACCGGCAGCACATCAGCCGGAACTTCTACGAGTGCTCGCCCGAGATGCACGCCGCCCTGGGGCGCATGTACGTCGAGGACCCGCGGTTCACGGCCACGTACGAGGCGATGGCCCCCGGGCTGGCGCGGTACGTGAGCACCGCCGTCCAGGCCAACGCCGCCCGCCAGGGGGCGTGAGCCCGCGCCCTGCGGGCGTTCCACGTGCAACCGCGGTCCTGCCGGACCCGCAGAGGACGAGGGACGCCCGCAGAGCCGCCTGGCTCAGAGCCGGATCAGCAGCTCGCCGTGCATCATCCCCAGCCAGCCGTCGTCCGCCCCGGCCCAGCGCAGCCACGCGGCGGCGACCCCCTCGAGCTCGTCGGGGGTGGCCAGCCCGTAGGCGACCGCCTGCTCCGCGAACGCCGACGCCGTCGCGCGGCCGGCCCAGGAGGTGCCCCACCACTGCCGTTCGGCCGGCGAGGCGTAGCACCAGGACGACGCCGTCGCGGTGACGTCGCGCAGCCCCGCGGCGTGCGCCCAGGCCAGCAGCCGGCGTCCGGCGTCGGGCTCGGCCGCGTTGTGGCGGGCGACGGCGTGGTAGAGCTCCAGCCACCGGTCCAGGCCCGCGTCGGCGGGGAACCAGGTGAACGTGGCGTGGTCGACGTCCCGGACGGCGACCACCCCGCCCGGCCGGCACACCCGCGCCATCTCCCGCAGCGCGGCGACCGGGTCGGTGAGGTGCTGGAGCACCTGGTGGGCGTGGACGACGTCGAAGGAGTCGTCGGGCGCGTCGAGGGCGTAGCCGTCGCCGACCGCGAAGGTCACGTCGACCCCGGCCGCGGCCGCCGCCGCGCGGGCCTCCTCGAGCGGTGCCGGCGAGAGGTCCAGCCCGACCACCCGCCCCGGGGCCACGCGGGCGGCGAGGTCGACGGTGATCGTGCCCGGGCCGCAGCCCACGTCGAGCAGGTCGAGTCCGGGTCGCAGGTGCGGCAGCAGGTGCGGAGCGGAGTTCTCCGCGGTGCGCCAGCGGTGGGACTGCAGGACGGAGTCGGCGTGCCCGTGCGTGTAGGTGTCCACGGGCCCAGCCTGCACCGCCGCGTCCACATGGTGGAACTGGCTTCTCACGTGATGGGACGGTCTGGCCCGGGGTGCAGGCGGTTGCGAGGCTGGGGACCCGTGACGTCCCTGCGTGCGCTGCTGCGCGACTCGACGGTCCAGCGCGGGATCCGCGCGGCGATCGCGGCGGGGCTGGCCTGGCAGGTCGCCGTGCTGCTCCCGGCGCCGTTCCCGGCCTACGCGTACTACGCGCCGCTCGGCGCGATCATCGCCGTCCACCCCACCATCGCCGACTCGGCCAGCGCCTCCTGGCGGACCGTGCTCGCGATCCTCCTGGGCGCGGGGCTCGCCACGGGCGTCGCCGCGCTCCCCGGCCACCTCCCGACGGCGCTGACGCTGGCGACGCTGGTCGCGGTGGCCGTGGCGCTCGAGCGGTGGCGGGTGCTCGGCGAGGGCGCCGGCTGGGTGAGCGTCGCCGCCGTCTTCACCCTCACCATCGGCACCAGCGGCGACGCCTCCGACTTCGTCCTCGCCTACGCCGGGCTGGTGCTGCTCGGCGCGGCGATCGGGGTGCTGGTGACCACGGCGCTGTTCCCTCCGCTGCAGCTGACCCGTGCCACCGCCCAGATCACCCGCACCCGGCACCTGGTCGCCGAGCACCTGAGCCGGACCGCCGCCGAGCTGCGCGCCGACCGGACCCCCACGACCGAAGACGAGCGGGCCCACGGCGCCGCCCTGCGCGCCGCCCTCGACGCGATGCGCGACGCCGAGCGGACGGTCGAGCGCGCTCGGCGCGCGAACCCGCGGGCCCGCCGCTGGCAGGAGCCGGCCGCGCGCATCCGGGACGAGTCCCGCGCCCTGGACCGCGTCGCGGTCCTGCTCGACGACGTCACCGCCCTGGTGGCGGAGTACCAGCCGCACCTGCGCGGCGGTGAGCGGCCTGACCTGGGCACCGCCCGGCGCCTCGCCGACGCCCTCGAGGGCCTGGCCGGGGTGGTCCGGACGCCGTACCACGCCGCGGACGCGGTCCGGCCCGACGACCGCGACCACCGGGTCCAGGTCGCCGGCGAGGCGCTGACCGCCCTCGTCGACCGGCTGCGGGCCACCACGCTCGACGAGGACCCGGGCCTGCTCGCCCTGAGCGCGGTGGCGGTCGGGGTGGAGCGGGCACTCGCGGCGCTGGACGCACTGCCCGGGGAGGAGCCGGCGGACTGAACCGCGACCAGCGTCACCCTCCCCCGGCCCGCGCCCGGGGCGGGCAACGGTCATCCTGGGTCCCCGTGGGGATCCTCTGGGCGCAGCTGCGCCGGCCGGCCGTGCAGCGGGGCGTGCGTGCGGCCGTCGCGGCCGGGCTGGCCTGGCAGGCCGCCGGCCTGCTCCCCCCGATGCTGTCGGACTACGCGTACTACGCCCCGCTGGGCGCGGTCATCGCCGTCCACCCCACGATCGCCGACTCGGCCAGCGCCGCCTGGCGCAGCGTGCTGGCGATCCTCACCGGCTTCGGGCTGGCCGTCGCGGTCTACGAGCTCACCCGCCCGGTGCCCAGCGCCCTGACCATCGCGCTGATCGTGGCGCTGGCGATCGCCGTCGAGCAGTGGGGGCTGTGGCGCGAGCAGGCCAGCTGGGTCAGCTTCGCCGCCGTCCTCATGCTCACGGTGGGCCTCGACGACCCCGACGCCTACGTGCTGCGCTACGCGGGCCTGACGCTGCTGGGTGCGGCGATCGGCGTCCTGGTCACCACCGTGCTGTTCCCGCCCCTGCAGCTGACCAACGCCGTCGAGCAGATCACCCGCACCCGCCAGGCGCTCGCCGACCACCTGCGCGAGATCGCGGCGACTCTGCACGAGGGCCGGGTGCCCGACGCCGCCGAGTGGGCCCGCCGGGCCGGGCGGCTGGACCGGGAGCTGGACCGGATGCGCGCGGCCGAGGCCCAGGTGGAGCGGGCGCGCCGAGCCAACCCGCGGGCCCGCCGGTGGCGGGGCCGGGCGGCGGGCATCCGCGCCGAGTCCCGGGCGGTGGACCGCGTCGCCGTCCTCGTCGACGACCTCATCTCGCTGGTCGTGGAGTTCCAGCCGCACCGCCGGGCCGTCGACCACGTGGACGCCGGCACCGGCCGGGCGCTCGCCGACGCCCTCGACGGCCTGGCCGGCGTGGTCGCCACCCCGTACCACCGCGCGGACGGGACGACGCCCGACGAGCGGGACGGCCGCATCGCGACTGCCACCGCCGCGCTCGACCGGCTGGTCGCGCTGCTGCGCACCGCGACGGTCTCCGACGAGGAGGGGTTCTTCGCCATGGGCGCGGTGGCGGTCGGCGTCCGGCGCGGGCTGACCGCCCTGGACGTGCACGCGCGCCGGCAGCCGGCCGCCTGAGCGGTCAGAGTTCGTCGGCGAGCACCCGCTGGGCCACCGGGACGGCGCGCTCGCGGTCGGCCGGCACCAGGCCGATCCGCACCCGGCGGTCCAGCAGGTCGGCCACGGTCCGCGCACCCTCGGCCCGGACCGCGAACCGCAGCTCCCCGAGCGTCTCCGGCCGCCCCGCCACCACCGGGTCGGCGCCGAGCCCCGCGACGACCGGCGCCTCGGTGCCGTACCGCGCGACCAGCCGCTGCGGCGCCTCGACCCGGTCCAGCGCGCGGCGCGGGGCGGCACCGACCAGCGGCAGGCGGGCGGTGTCCGACCGGCGGGCGCCGCGGCCGAGCCGCGTCACCACGGCGTCGACGGCCTGCTCGGCCATGGCGCGGTAGGTGGTCAGCTTGCCGCCGACGAGGGTGAGGACGGGTCCGTCCCAGCGCAGCAGGTGCCGCCGGGAGAGGTCGGCGGTCGCGTTCCCGGGGCCGGCGCCGGCCGAGGCGGGCAGCACCAGCGGCCGCAGCCCGGCGTAGGCGCCCACCACGTCGGCGCGGGTCAGCGGCTCGGCGAGCACCTGGTTGACCGTGTCCAGCAGGTGCGTCACCTCGGCGTCGTCGGGCACCGGGTCCTCGTCGCCGGCCGGGCCGGGCACCGGCTCGTCGGTGAGCCCCAGGTACACCAGCCCGTCCGGCTGCGGCAGCGCGAAGACGTACCGCGACCGCGATCCGGGCAGCGGCACGGTCAGCGCCGCCGACGGCGAGCCCAGCCGCGCGGCCGGGACCACCAGGTGCGACCCGCGGGACGGCACGAGGCGCACCCCGGGGGCCAGGCGCTGCGCCCAGACGCCGGTCGCGTTGACGACCACGCCGGCCCGCAGTGACAGCGCCTCCCCGTCGTCGGTCTCCACGTGCACGTCGGCGCCGTCCACCGCCCGGACCGCCGCGCCGGTCAGCACCCGCGCCCCGCACTCGGCCGCCGTCCGGGCCAGGGCGACCACCAGCCGGGCGTCGTCGGTGAGCTGGCCGTCCCAGAACACCAGCCCGCCGCGGCGCCCGCGCACGCCCGGGGTCAGCCGGGCCAGCTCGGCGGCGTCCACCCGGCGGGTGCCCGGCAGCGAGCCGCGCCCGCCGGGCACCGACGTCCGGACGGCGTCCCCCAGCCGGCCCCCGACACCGGCCAGCGCGCTGGCGGCGCGCCCGGCCGCGTCGGGCACGAGGAAGGCCAGCGGGCGCACCAGGTGGGGGGCGGTCGCCCCCATGAGGACGGCGCGCTCGCGGGCGCTCTCCCGCGCCAGCGCGAACTCGCCGTGGGCCAGGTAGCGGAGCCCGCCGTGCACCAGCTTCGACGACCAGCGGCTGGTGCCCGCGGCGAGGTCGGTGCGCTCCAGCAGCGCGACCGACAGCCCCCGAGAGGCGGCGTCGAGGGCCACGCCGGCGCCGGTCACGCCGCCGCCGACGACCACCACGTCGACCCAGCCGCCGGCCACGGCGTCGAGGTCCGCGACCCGGCGTGCGGCGGAGAGCACACCGGCGCCGTCGGCAGGTCCCCCGCTGCGCACCGGCAGACTGTAGCCGTGCCGGATCAGCCCGAACTGACGATCCAGGGCTGGGGCGCCCCCACCCGCCCCCGCGACGCGACGGTGGCCGTCGGGCGGGACGGCGAGGAGGGCACGCTCGAGCTCGCGCCCTTCCCGCCGCTGGCCGAGGTGCTGCCCAAGGCCGCCCGCAAACACCTGGCCCGGGAGCTGGACTGGACGCCGCGGCCCACCCCGCCGGTCCCGGTGGGCGAGGTCCGGCTGGCGCCCTCCCGGCTGGCCGAGGAGTGCCGGCTGCGGCTGGTCGAGCTGCTCGGCGAGGAGCACGTGCGCACCGACCGCGACAGCCGGCTGCGGCACGCCGGCGGCAAGAGCTACCTGGACCTGCTGCGCCGTCGGGAGGGCGACGCCTCCGACGCCCCCGACGCCGTCGTCGCCCCCGCCAGCACCGCGGAGACCGCCGCGCTGCTGGCGCTGTGCAGCGAGATGGGTGTCGTCGTCGTGCCCTTCGGCGGCGGCACCAGCGTGGTCGGCGGGCTCTCGGGCGTCGACGCCGACGACCGGCCGTCGATCTCGGTCGACCTGGCCCGCATGGCGGAGGTGACCGGCCTCGACGTGCCGTCGTCCCTCGTCACCGTCGGGCCCGGGATGCGCGGGCCGGCGCTGGAGGAGCACCTGGGCGGGCACGGCCTCACCCTCGGCCACCTGCCGCAGAGCTGGGAGTTCGCCACCCTCGGCGGCTACGCGGCGACCCGGTCGGCGGGGCAGGCGTCCACCGGGCTGGGCCGCTTCGACGACCTCGTGGCCGGGCTGACGCTGGCCACGCCCACCGGCGTGCTGGAGCTCGGGCACCCGCCGGCCTCGGCGGCCGGGCCGGACCTGCTCGGCCTCGCGCTGGGCTCCGAGGGCGCGCTCGGCATCATCACCGAGCTGCGGCTGCGAGTGCGGCCCAGGACGCGGGCCGGCCGCTACGAGGGCTGGTCGTTCCGCTCGTGGGCGGCAGGGCTCGCCGCGCTGCAGCGGCTGGCGCGCCACGACCTGCTCCCCGACGTCGTCCGGCTGTCCGACCCCGACGAGACCCGGGCCAGCCTGCTGATGAGCGGCGGGGCCGGCGCGCGGGCCCTGCGCGGCTCGCTGCGCGCCCGGCGGCGCGGCGCCGGCTGCCTGCTCGTGGTCGGCTGGGAGGGGCTGCCGCAGCTGGTGCGGGCCCGCACGCAGGCCGCGGCGTCCGTGCTGCGGGACGGCGGGGCCGTGCGGGTCGGCCGGCGGGTCGGCGAGTCGTGGCGGAAGCACCGCTTCGGCGCGCCCTACCTGCGCGACTCGCTGATGGACGCCGGCCTGCTGGTCGAGACCCTGGAGACGGCGGCCACCTGGTCCGAGCTGCCGGGGGTCTACGACGCCGTCCGCCGGGCGCTGCGCGAGTCGCTCGGCAGCCGGGGCCGGACGCCGCTGGTGCTCAGCCACGTCTCGCACGGCTACGCCACCGGGGCCTCGCTGTACGTCACCGTGCTGGCCGACCGCGACGACGACCTCCCCATCCAGCAGTGGCTGGTCGCCAAGCGGGCGGTGACCGACGCGCTGGTGGCCGCCGGCGGCACCCTCACCCACCACCACGCCGTGGGCGCCGACCACCGCCCGTGGCTGGAGCGCGAGATCGGCCCGCTCGGCGTCGACGTGCTGCGGGCGGTCAAGCAGCGACTGGATCCGCGCGGCGTCTGCAACCCCGGCGTCCTGCTGCCCGACTGAAGCGACTCGCACCTGGCCCGGGTGCCCGAGGAGACGGCCACCCGCCCCCGCCGGAAGCGCTCGGCGCCGAGGTCCGCCTGACACCGCCGCAGGTCAGCCGTCCGGCAGGTGCACCGTCGTCGTCACCCGGGCCAGGCTCGGCGCCGGCGGCACCGAGCCGAACCCGAAGGTGACCGGCGGCCGCACCCGGGTGAGCGCCCCCAGCGGCGCGCCGTCCCACACGGCCTGGGCCGCCGTCACCGTGTGCAGGTCCTGGACCCCGTACCACTCGGTGCGCCCGTTGCCGGCCGAACCGGTCGTCCGCAGCCCGGCGAGCACCCGGGCCGGCCGGTCGAGCAGCCCCACCCACGCCGGGGCGCGGGCCAGGGGCGCGGGGACGGCGCGCAGCAGCCACCCGAGCGGCGACCGGCGCCCGGTGCGGGCCCACAGCCGCAGCGGGCCGGCCGTCACCGTCCAGGTCGCGGCGTCCGGCCGGGCCACGACCACGTCGGCCGGCAGCACCTCGTCGAAGGTGTACGTCGCGGCGATGAAGTCGCCGGCCGCGGACGACGGGGCGAGCAGCACCCGGGTGCCGTCGGGGCGCTGCACCATGACGTCGGACAGCGGCCCGAACGGGGACCGGGGCCAGTGCCCGACGACCAGCCGGGTGCCCGACGTCGTGCCGACGCCGAGGATCCAGCCGTCGAACCGGAGGCGGGCCACCGGTCGAGCATGCCCGGCCACTCGGCCGGGTGGGACGGCGCATCGTCCGTTCCGCATGAGGCGCCCGGCCCCCGTCGCCCGCGAGGCTCGGCCCATCGGGCGGGGCGGTCCTGCCCGGGAGGAGGCAGCGCCATGGCGAGCGCAGGCCAGGAGCACTGGGAGGCGAACTGGCAGGCCGAGGCCCACGTCGGCCGCTACGGCTCCGGTGACCGGGCGACCGGCTGGGCGGCGTGGGTCACCTTCGCCGCCGTCCTGCTCGTGCTGATCGGCCTCTTCTCGGTGATGGAGGGGGTCACGGCACTCCTCAACGACGACTTCTACCTGGTCCGGTCCACCGCGCTCGTCGTCACCGCCGACTACGCCCTCTGGGGCTGGCTGCACGTCATCCTGGGCATCGCCGCGATCGTCGTGGGCGCGGGCGTGCTGCACGGCAGCCGCTTCGCCCGCATGGCGGCGGTCGTGTTCGCCGCCGTCAGCGCGCTCGTGCACCTGGCGTTCCTCCCGGCCTACCCGGTCTGGTCGGCGCTGGTGATCGCGTTCGACGTGCTGGTGATCTACGCCCTCACCGTGCGCGCGGAGGAGGTCGCCACCCTGCGGTGACGGCGGACGGGCGGCCCCGGGGCGCCGCCTGTGCCAGCCTCGCCCCATGACCGCCGTCGAGACCGCCGTCGAGACCGCCGTCCCGGGCGCGACCAGCGAGGTCGGGCCGCTGCGGACGGTGCTGCTGCACCGCCCGGGCGCCGAGCTGCGCCGGCTGACCCCGCGCAACAACGACCAGCTGCTGTTCGACGGCGTCCCGTGGGTGCGGCGGGCGCAGGACGAGCACGACGCGTTCGCCGCGGAGCTGACCGCGCGCGGGGTGGAGGTGCTGTACCTGGACCGGCTGCTGGCCGAGGTGCTGACCGTCCCCGCGGCGCGGCACGAGCTCGTCACCGCCGCGGTCGACGACCCGCGGCTGGGGGCCACGCTGAAGCGGACCGCCGCCGCGCACCTGGCCGACCTCTCCCCCACCGACCTCGCCGCGGCCCTCATCGCCGGGCTGGCGCACGACGAGCTGCCCGGCGCCCGCGGCCTGTCCTTCGAGCTGATGGGCCGCGGCGACTTCGTCGTCCGGCCGCTGCCGAACCTGCTGTTCACCCGTGACTCGTCGGTGTGGGTCGGCGACCAGGTCGCCGTCACGTCGCTCGCGATGCCCGCCCGGCACCGCGAGAGCACGATCACCGCCGCGATCTACGCCCACCACCCACGGTTCGCCGGCGCCGAGCAGCTCTACGACGCCTCCCTGGAGCACCTCGAGGGCGGGGACGTGCTGCTCCTCGCCCCCGGGGTCGTGGCCGTGGGCGTGGGCGAGCGGACGACGGCCGGCGGGGCGGAGCGGCTGGCCCGGCGGGCCTTCGCCCGCGGGCTGGCGCACACCGTGCTGGTGGTCCCCATCGCGCAGGAGCGGGCGACGATGCACCTGGACACCATCGCGACGATGGTCGACGTCGACGCGTTCGTCATGTACCCCGCGGTCGCCGACTCCCTGGTGGCCTGGACGGTCACCGCCGGGGACGAGCCGCCGGACGACGACGACACCACGGACCTCGCCGTCCGCGGTCCCGCGCCGTTCCTCGAGGCGGCGGCCGCGGCGATGGGGATCGACCGGCTGCGGCTGATCGACACCGGCCTGGACCCGGTCACCGCCGAGCGCGAGCAGTGGGACGACGGCAACAACACCCTCGCGCTGGCCCCGCGGCTGACCGTGGCCTACGAGCGCAACACCGTCACCAACGCCGCGCTGGAGGCCGCCGGGATCGAGGTGGTCCGGATCGCCGGCTCGGAGCTCGGCAGCGGCCGCGGCGGCCCGCGGTGCATGTCGTGCCCGGTGTCGCGGGTCCCGCTCTGACCGTCGGCGCGGCCGGGTCACCCGCTGGCGGGCAACCCCGTCCCGGGAAGCTCGTGCTCTGCCCACCGTGGTGGGCACAGCACGAGCACCGCAGGAGCAGGTCGGTCCGGGGAGGGACGCCGTCCGGCGGCTAGAGCCCCTGCGCCAGCCGGTGGTAGGCCGCGCTCCAGCGCAGCTCCTTGGCCAGCGACCGGCGCGTGGTGTCGGCGTCGATCACGACCAGCTCGGTGGAGAACACCTCGGCCAGGTCGATCAGCTCGTCGGCACCGAGAGCGGTCGACAGCACCGTGTGGTGCGGGCCGCCGGCGGTCAGCCAACCCTCGGTCGCCGTCTCGAAGTCCGGCCGGGGCTCCCAGACGGCGCGGGCGACGGGCAGGTTCGGCAGCGGCTCGTCGGGCTCGACGACGTCGATCTCGTTGGCCACCCAGCGGAACCGGTCACCCAGGTCGCACCAGCCGACGACGACGCCCTCGCCCGGGGCCGCGGTGAACACCAGCCGGGCCGGGTCCTCGCGGCCGCCGATCGACAGCGGGTGCACCTCGACCCGCGGCCGCTCACCGGCGATCGTCGGGCAGACCTCGAGCATGTGGGCGCCGAGGATCTTCGGGGTGTCGGTGGCCAGGTGGTAGGTGTAGTCCTCCATGAACGAGGTGCCGCCCGGCAGCCCGTGGGCGGCGACCTTGAGGGTGTGCAGCAGCACCGAGGTCTTCCAGTCGCCCTCGCCGCCGAAGCCGTAGCCGTCGGCCATCAGCCGCTGGACGGCGATGCCCGGGAGCTGGCGCAGCCCCCCGAGGTCCTCGAAGTTCGTGGTGAACGCGCCGAAGCCGCCGTCCTCGAGGAAGGTGCGCAGCGCGGCCTCGATGCGGGCCTGGTAGCGCACCGCCTCGTGCTGCCCCCCGCCCGGGCGGGCGTCGTCGGCGAACTCGTAGAGGTCGCCGTACTCGGCGACCAGCGCGTCGACGGCGGAGTCCTCGACGGCGTCCACCACGGCGACCAGGTCGTTGACGCCCCAGGTGTTCACCGAGACGCCGAAGCGGATCTCCGCCTCCACCTTGTCGCCCTCGGTCACCGCGACGTTGCGCATGTTGTCGCCGAACCGGGCCAGCTTGAGCGACCGTACCGCCGCCGCGGCGGCTGCGGCGCGCGCCCAGGAGCCCACCCGCGCCTTGACCCGCGGGGTGTCCACGTGCCCGGCGACCGTCGTCCGCGGCATCCGCAGCCGGGTCAGGATGAACCCGTACTCGCGGTCGCCGTGGGCGGCCTGGTTGAGGTTCATGAAGTCCATGTCGATCGTCGCCCACGGCAGGGCGGCGTCGGCCTGGGTGTGCAGGTGCAGCAGCGGCTTGCGCAGCGCGTCCAGCCCGGAGATCCACATCTTCGCCGGGGAGAAGGTGTGCATCCAGGTGATGACGCCGACGCACGAGGGGTCCTCGTTGGCCTCGCCCATCGCCCGCCGGATGGCGCCGGCGTCGGTCAGGACCGGCTTCCAGACCACCCGGATCGGGACCTCACCGGCCTGGTCGAGCGCGGCGGCGACGCGCTGGGACTGCTCGGCGACCTGCTGGAGCGTCTCCTCGCCGTACAGCCCCTGGCTGCCCGTCAGGAACCACAGCTCGTGCCCGGTGAACGGGTCCGTGCGCATCAAGCCTTCCTCACTGTCCGTAGACGTTCTGGTAGCGCGTGTACAAGGAGTCGACGTCGGCCTGGGCGATCGGCAGCGGCTCGCCGAGCTGGCGCGAGAAGTGCACCGTGCGGGCGACGTCCTCGGTCATGACGGCGGCCTTCACCGCGGCCTTCGCCGACGGGCCGATGGTGAACACGCCGTGGTTGCGCATGAGCACCGCCGGGGAGCGGGAGCCCGACAGCGTGGCCACGATCCCCTGGCCGATCGAGTCGTCGCCGATCAGCGCGAACGGCCCGACCGGGATGGGGCCGCCGAACTCGTCGGCCATCGCGGTCAGCACGCACGGGATCGGCTCGGCGCGCGCCGCCCAGGCCGTGGCGTACGGGCTGTGCGTGTGCACCTGGCCGTTGACCTCGGGCATGTTCCGGTAGACGTAGGCGTGCGCGTCGGTGTCGCTGGAGGGCTTCTTCACGCCGTCCACGGCGTTGCCGTCGAGGTCGCAGACGGTGACGCCCTCCCAGGTCAGCTCGTCGTACTCGACGCCGCTGCCCTTGATCACGAACAGGTCCTCGCCGGGCACCCGCTCGGAGACGTTGCCCGACGTCCAGGTCACCAGCTCGTAGCGGGTCAGGTAGGAGTGCAGGCGGGCCACGTGCTCGCGCTGCTCGCGGTGGGTCCCGCGCTCGGTCAGGGTGGGGAGGCTCATACCGGCTGCTCCTCGGTCAGGGCGGCGGAGGTCGTGTCGGGATCGGCGGGCCGCGGCTCGGCCCGTCGGTGGTCGTTGCCCACGTGGTCCACGGCGGCCCGCTGGACCGGGAGTGCCGCGGTGTACCGCCGCATGAACGCGTCGAAGCCGGCGACGTCGGCCGGCTCGGGGTCGACGGTCTCCAGCTCGGTACCGGTGAAGACGGCGGTGTCCAGGTAGTCGGCCAGGGTCTGCTCCGGCGAGCGCCGGGTCGAGAAGGCTGCGAGGACGGCCATCCCCCACGCGCCGCCCTCGGCCGCGACGTCCCCGACGGAGACCGGCGTGTCGATCGCCGCGGCCAGGAAGCGCTGCGCCACGCCCCGGGTCCTGAACAGGCCCCCGTGCGCGAACATCCGGTCCAGCCGCACGCCCTCGGCCTTCTGCAGGACGTCCATGCCGATCCGCAGGGTGGCCAGGGAGGCGAACAGGTGTGTCCGCATGAAGGTGCCCAGGTCGAACGTGCTGTCCGGGGACCGCAGGAAGAGCGGCCGCCCCTCCTCGAAGCCGGTGATCGGCTCGCCCGAGAGGTAGTTGTAGGCCAGCAGCCCGCCGCAGTCGGCGGCCCCACCGAGCGCGGCGGTGAACAGGGTCTCGAAGACCGCCGACGGGTCGGCGGCGGCCCCCAGGGCCCGGGCGAACTCGGCGAACAGCCCGGCCCACGCGTCGAGCTCACTGGCCCCGTTGTTGCAGTGCACCATCGCCACCGGGTCCCCGGCCGGCGTCGTGACCAGGTCGAGCTCGGGGTGCGCCCGGCTGAGCTCGTGCTCGAGCACGACCATGGCGAAGATGCTGGTCCCGGCGGAGACGTTGCCGGTGCGCGGGGCGACCGAGCCGGTGGCGACCATCCCCGTCCCCGCATCGCCCTCGGGCGGGCACAGCGGGATGCCGGCCCGCAGCCGCCCGGTGGGGTCGAGCAGCTCGGCGCCCGCGTCCGTCAGCGTGCCGGCCGGCTGCCCCGCGAGCGCGATCGCCGGCAGCAGGTCCGCGAGGGTCAGCTGCGCCCCCGCCTCGGCCGCGAGCCGGTCGAACCGGGCCAGCATCGCGGCGGAGTAGCCGCCGGTGTCGCCGTCGATCGGGAACATGCCGCTGGCGTCGCCGACGCCGAGCACCTTCTCCCCCGTGAGCTGCCAGTGCACGTAGCCGGCCAGCGTCGTCAGGTGGTCCAGCCGGCCGACGTGCTCCTCGCCGTCCAGGATCGCCTGGTAGAGGTGCGCGACGCTCCACCGGTGCGGGATGTTGACGCCGAACTCCGCGCTGAGCCGCTCGGCCGACTCCCCCGTGTTCGTGTTGCGCCAGGTCCGGAACGGGGTCAGCAGCTCCCCGGCGGCGTCGAACGCCAGGTAACCGTGCATCATCGCCGACACGCCGAGCCCGCCGACCGTGGTGAGCTCCACCCCGTGGCGTCGCCGCACGTCGTCGGCCAGGGCCGCGACACCCTCCTGCACGCCGGCCCAGACGGCGTCCAGCGAGTACGTCCAGAGCCGGTCCACGAACTGGTTCTCCCAGTCGGAGGTGCCGACGGCGAGCGGAGCGTGGTCCGGGCCGATCAGCACGGCCTTGATGCGGGTCGAGCCCAGCTCGATCCCCAGGGCGGTGCGGCCTGCGGTGATCGCCGCGCCGGCATCCGTCGTCATGTCAGGAGACCCCTCCGTCACCGGTGACAGGCCCGTCCCGGCGATCCGGTCGACCGCCGGACGTCGCCCGGGAATGTGGATGTTAGCGCTAACACGTGCTCAGTTCGGCGCCCGGTGCGGAGCCGGCCCGGTGCTCGAGCGGACCAGCAACGCCGGCGGCACCGGGTCCGGGTGCAGCTCCTCGCCGTGGAGCCGCGCGAGCACCAGCCGCACCCCGCGGCGGCCGAGCTCGGCGAAGTCCTGCCGGACCGTGGTCAGCGGCGGGGTGAAGTAGGGGGCCTCGGGCAGGTCGTCGAAGCCGACGACGCTGACGTCGCGCGGCGCGTCCAGCCCCTCCTCGTGGAAGGCGGCCAGCAACCCGAGCGCCATCTGGTCGTTGGCCAGGAACACCGCGGTGACCTCCTCGCCGGCGCGCACCCGCGCGGCGAGGTCCTTGCCGGCGGCGTACCCCGACGACGGGGTCCAGTCCCCGCGCAGGTACGGCGGGACCGGCACCCCGTGCGCGCACAGCTCCGCCCGCCAGCCGGCGATGCGGTCCCGCGCCTCCTGCGAGTCGGCCGGGCCGGTCACGTGGTGCACCGTGCGGTGGCCGAGGCCGAGCAGGTGCCGCGTGGCCAGCCGCGCCCCGGTCACCTGGTCCACGCCCACGGCCGGCTCCTCGACCGCGCCGCCGCTCTGCACGATGACCACGGGGAGCGGCGTGTCGATGAGGTGCAGGGCCTCCGCGGCGTCGTCGTAGGTGGCCAGCGCCACCACCGCGTCGACCGACTGGCCGACGAACCGGTCCACCGCCGCCCGCATCGCCTCGGCGGTCGCCTCGTCCAGGACCGTGACCGACAGCGAGTAGCCGGCGGCGCGCGCGGCCTGCTCCAGCCCGACCAGCGTCTGCGCCGGGCCGTACTGGTTGATGTTCACGGTGACGAAGCCGATGGTGCGGGTCGAGCCGGTGACCAGCGCCCGCGCGGCGGAGTTCGGCCGGTAGCCGAGCTCCCGGATCGCCCGCTCGACCCGTTCCCGGGTCTGCGGTGCGACGTTGCGGTGCCCGTTGATCACCCGGGAGACCGTCTGGTGCGAGACACCGGCCCGGGCGGCGACGTCGGACATGACCAGCGCGCGGGTCGCCCCCTCGGGCTCCACCGTCCACCCCTCCCGTCGACGGGGCGCCTCTGCCCCGTGTGGTCGCCCCGTGCCGTCGGGGGCGGTCCCGCGGCCCCCCGCGGGACCGCCCCGGCGACTCAGCGCGAGGCGCCGGCCCGCCGCTTGTTGTAGACGTCGAAGGCCACGGCGAGGAGCAGGACCAGGCCCTTGACCACCGACTGGATGGACTGGTCGATGCCCATGAGCTGCATGCCGTTGCTCATCACGGCCATGATCAGACCGCCGACCATGGCGCCGACGACCGTGCCGACACCACCGGTGACGGCCGCACCGCCGATGAAGCACGCGGCGATCGCGTCGAGCTCGAACATGTTGCCGGCGCTGGGCTGGGCGCCGTTGGACCGCGACGAGAAGACGATGCCCGCGACCGCGGCCAGGAAGCCCATGTTGACGAAGATCCAGAAGTTGACCGCCCGGACCTTGACGCCGGACAGCGTCGCGGCGGCCAGGTTGCCGCCGATCGCGTACACCTGGCGCCCGAACACGGTGCGCTTGGTGATGACGCCGTAGGTGATGATCAGCACGGCCAGGATGATCAGCACGATCGGCAGGCCGCGGGCGTGCGCCAGCTGCCAGGCGAACCACATGACCACCGCGCCGACGAGGACGATCCTGGCGACGAACAGCGGGAAGCTCTCCACCGGCTGCTGGTACTTGATCCGGGCCAGGCGGGTGCGGAAGCTGCTGAACGCGTAGCCCGCGACGGCGATCGCGCCGATGAGCAGGGTGAACGCGTCGTAGCCGTTGCCGCCGATGAGCCCGTTGAGGAAGCCGCTGGCGATGCGGCCGTACCCGGGCGGGAACGGCGAGAGCGAGATGTTGTCGAGCACCTGCAGCGTGAGCCCGCGGAACAGCAGCATGCCGGCGAGGGTCACGATGAACGCGGGGATGCCGACGTAGGCGACCCAGAAGCCCTGCCAGGCGCCGATGGCCAGGCCGACCGCGATCGCGGCCAGCGCACCGGCCCACCACGGCATGCCCTGGCGGATGACCAGGACGGCGGAGACCGCCCCGGTGAGCGCGACCACCGACCCGACGGACAGGTCGATGTGCCCGGCGATGATCACGATCACCATGCCGATGGCCAGGATCAGGATGTAGCTGTACTGCAGGACGATGTTCGTGACGTTGCCGGGGCTCAGCGAGGTGCCGCCGGTCAGCACCGCGAACAGCGCGACGATGACCACGAAGGCCACGTAGATGCCGCTCTGGCGCAGGTTGCTCGTGAGCAGGGTGCGGACGTTGCTGGTCCCGGTGTGCAGCGCGACAGCGGGGGCGACGTCCTTGGGAGCCGTGGCGGTCTGGGCCTCCGGGTCCGACGAGGGGGGAACGGTCCTGGTCATGCCGCGAGCTCCTTCTCCTTGGTCATGAGCTCCATCAGGTTCTCCTGGGTTGCCTGCCCGACGGGCATCTCGCCGGTTATCCGGCCCGCCGACAGCGTGTAGATCCGGTCGCTGATGCCCAGCAGCTCGGGCAGCTCGGAGGAGATGACCAGCACCGCCTTACCGGCGGCGACCAGCCGGTTGATGATCGTGTAGATCTCGTACTTCGCCCCCACGTCGATGCCGCGGGTGGGCTCGTCGAGGATGAGCACCTCGGGGTCGGTGTACAGCCACTTGGACAGCACGACCTTCTGTTGGTTGCCACCGGAGAGCTTCCCGACGACCGACGTCACGCTGGGCGCCTTCACGTTCATGCTCTTCCGATAGCCCTCGGCGACCTTGATCTCCTCGTTGCCGTTGACGAAGCCCTTGGTGGCGAGCTTGTTCAGGGCGGCGGCGGAGACGTTGCGCCGAATGTCCTCGATCAGGTTGAGGCCGTAGTGCTTGCGATCCTCGGTGGCGTAGGCGATGCCGGCGTCGATCGCCTCGGCGACGTTCTTCGGCCGGACCTCCTTGCCGTGCACGAACATCCGTCCGGTGATGTTCCGCCCGTAGGCACGCCCGAAGATGCTCATGGCCAGCTCGGTGCGCCCGGCACCCATCAGGCCCGCGATGCCGACGACCTCGCCGGCGCGGACGGTGAAGGTGGCGCCGTCGACGATCTTGCGGTCCTGCGTGGGGTGCCAGACGGTCCAGTCCTCGACGCGCAGCACCTCCTCGCCGGGGTGCGACTCGCGCTCGGGGTAGTAGCTGTCCAGGTCGCGGCCGACCATCCCCCGGATGATCCGCTCCTGGGTGACCTCGCCGGCGTGCAGGCTCAGCGTCTCCACCGTCTTGCCGTCGCGGATGACGGTCACGTTGTCGGAGACCGCGGTGATCTCGTTCAGCTTGTGCGAGATCATGATGCAGGTGATCCCGCGCTCGCGGAGGCGCCGCAGCAGGTCGAGCAGGTGCGCGGAGTCGTTGTCGTTGAGCGCCGCCGTCGGCTCGTCGAGGATCAGCAGCCGCACGTCCTTGGACAGCGCCTTGGCGATCTCCACCAGCTGCTGCTTGCCGACGCCGAGCTGGCCGACCGGCGTGACCGGGTTCTCCGCCAGGCCCACGGACCGGAGCAGCTCGGCGGCCTCGGCGTTGGCCTTGTTCCAGTCGATCAGCCCGCCGCGGCCGCGACGCTCGTTGCCGAGGAAGATGTTCTCGGCGATCGACAGGTAGGGCACCAGGGCGAGTTCCTGGTGGATGATCACGATGCCGACGTGCTCGCTGTCGCGGATGCCGTTGAAGCGGACCGGCTGACCGTCGTAGATGATCTCGCCGTCGTAGTCGCCGGCCGGGTAGACGCCGGAGAGCACCTTCATCAGCGTCGACTTGCCGGCGCCGTTCTCGCCGCAGATGGCGTGGATCTCGCCGCGGCGGACCTTCAGGTTCACGTCCGACAGCGCCTTCACGCCGGGGAACGTCTTGGTGATGGAGCGCATCTCGAGGATGTGGTCGTCCATGGGACCTCGTCGTCCTGTCGTCGGTGCGCACCGAGCGCGCCCGCGGATGGTGGAGAGTGTGCGCCACCCCCGCACGGGGTGGCAGGTCGGACGGGACGGATGTCCCGGGGGCCGGCCGGGCCCGGCAGCGACCGCTGCCGAGCCCGGCCGGGGCTCAGGTGACGGAGGTCAGTCCGCCTGGCCGGCGGCGACCTCTTCCTGCGTCCAGTACTCGGAGTCGATCAGGACCGACTGGATGTCGTCGGCGAAGACCGTCTCGACCGGGAGCAGGTACGACGGGACGACCTTGACGCCGTTGTCGTAGGTCTCGGTGTCGTTGGCCTCGGGCTCGTTCCCCTCGGCGAACGCCGAGGCGGCGGCGACGGCCTGCTCGGCCAGCAGACGGGTGTCCTTGAAGATCGTGGAGCTCTGGACCCCGTCGGCGATCAGCTTGACCGAGGCGATCTCGGCGTCCTGACCGGTGACGATCGGCATCGGGTTGGCGGCGTCGAGGGTCGGGCCGTACCCGGCGTTCTGCAGGGCGGTGATGATGCCGCGCGAGATGCCGTCGTAGGGCGAGAGGACGCCGTCGACGCGCGAGCCGTCGTTGTAGGTGGAGGTCAGCAGGTCCTCCATGCGCCGCTGGGCGGTCTCCTGCTGCCAGCGCAGGATCGCGGCCTGCTCGATGTCGGTCTGGCCCGACTTCACGACCAGAGTGCCGTCGTCGATCTTCGGCTGCAGGACCGACATCGCGCCGTTGAAGAAGAAGAAGGCGTTGTTGTCGTCCAGCGAGCCGGCGAACAGCTCGATGTTGAACGGCCCGGTGGCGGTGCCCGGCGAGCCGTCGGCGTTGAGCAGGCCGAGGCCGGTCAGGAGCGCGTTGCCCTGGGCCACACCGACGGCGAAGTTGTCGAACGTGACGTAGAAGTCGACGTTCTCGCTGTCGCGGATCAGCCGGTCGTAGGCGATGACCGGGATGTTGTTCGACGCCGCGTTCTCCAGCTGGCCCGCGAGCGCGGTGCCGTCGATCGCCGCGATGACGAGGATGTCGGCACCCTCGGTGATCATCTGGTCGATCTGCTGCGACTGGGTCGGGATGTCGTCGTTGGCGTACTGCAGGTCGACGGTGTACCCCTCTCCCTCCAGCTGCTCCTTGACGTTGTTGCCGTCGGCGATCCAGCGCTCGGAGGTCTGGGTCGGCATCGAGACACCGATCGTCAGGTCCTCCGCGTCGCCGCCGCTGCCGGCGCCTCCGCTGCCCCCGGCGCCCTCGCCGCCGCAGGCCGCCAGCGAGAGCGCGAGCACCGCGCTCGCGGCGGTCAATCCGAGCCTTGTCCGCACTGCCATCTCCTCCTCGAGACGTCTGCCCGCCGAGAACCCCGGCGCTCAGGCTCGCCCCGGGGCGAGCGCATAAGTGTGAGCGCTAACAAGCGCAGTGCGTCAACTCCTGGCCGCCAAGAAACCGTCACGTTCTCGTAACGTCGCCGTCGTCCGCGTGCACCCTGTCGGGGTGGCGTCGCAGCGCGTCGCGACCACCCTTACCCTCCGGTAACTTCGCGCCGCCTCACGACACCGAGCGGCTTGCCCGGACCGGGGCTGACGCGCGAGATCGGCGGTCTCGTGGCGATCAGCCGCTGATGGTCACGAGACCGCCGATCTCGGCGCGGGGAGAGCCCGTCCACCCCCGCAAGGCAACCGTGCCCCGCCCACCGGGGTGGACGGGGCACGGGGTCGCGAAGGGGCCGCCCGGGCGGGCGGCGGGCGGTCAGCGCAGGGTGATCTGGCGGGAGAGCAGGCCCGCGCGGGCCCGGCGCTCGTCGGAGGTGAGCGGGTCGGTGACGGCCAGCGCCTGCTCCAGTCGCTCCCCGAACTCCCGGGCCGGGCCGGCCCACTCGGCGGCCGGGGCGTCGGCCGGCAGGTCCCACACCGGGACGACGAGCCCGTGGGCACGGAAGGCGCCGGCGTACCGGGTGCTCTCCCCGAGGGTGATCTGCTCGGCGGCGCGCAGCCTGGCCAGGGCGTCGAGCAGCGGCTCCTCGGCCTCCGGGCGGACCCAGCGCAGGTGCGCCCGCTCGCCCCCGGGCCGCACCCAGTAGGCCGCGCCGAGGCCGGGCAGCAGCTCGGTGGGCAGCACGGCGGCGTTGGCCTGCTCCAGCCCGGCCCTCGCGGCGGGCCCGGCGTCGGTGCCCTCCAGCCAGAACCCGAAGTCGGCGTGCACGGTCACCTCGAGCGGCGCGTCGAGGTCGAGCAGCTCCTGCAGCCGGGGCCCCGCCGAGCCGGCGCCACCGATCGGACCGGGCTCGACCGGCGCACCCTTCGGCGCCTCGAGCGCCGCGGCCAGCGCCGTCCCGAGGTCGCGGCTGACGTCGTCGGAGGAGGCCTGCAGCTGGACGCCGAGCAGGATCTCCCCGTTGGCCCGCACCAGCGCCGGGGCGCCGCCGGGCAGCACGCTGGCCAGGGTGACCTCCCGGCCGTCGGCGGTCTTCAGCGGCGCGGTCGCCGCGGGCACCAGCTCGCGCAGGGCCACCCAGTGCGGCTCGCCGGGCAGCCCCTCGAACGGGCGGGTGACCGGCGGGGCGTAGCCGGAGCCGTGGCAGTGCTTGTACCGGCGGCCGGAGCCGCAGGGGCAGGGCGCCTTGGGGTTGACACCGCCGTCGGTGGCGGCGGGGGCAGCGGAGCGCTTGCGGGTCGCGGAGCGGGCCATGGGGACGAGCCTAGGTGGGTGCTCACTGCGGCCCTTCTAGGCTCCGGAGGGTGACCAGCACCGCCCCCCTGCTCGACCTCACCGACCCCGACGTCGTCGCCGACCCCTACCCGGCCTTCGCCCGGGCGCGCGCGGCCGCACCGGTCCAGTGGCACGAGGAGCTGGGCCTGTGGCTGGCCTTCGGCCACGCGGAGGCCAACGCCGTCCTGCGCGACCGCCGGCTGGGCCGGATCTGGCGGGACAGGGAGCCGGCCGAGCGGTTCGGCGACTTCAACCTCATCCACCGCAACGCCATCCTCGAGATGGAGCCCCCGGACCACACCCGGCTGCGGCGGCTGATCAGCACCGCGTTCGCCCGTGGCCACGTGGAGCGGCTGCGGCCGTGGGTGGAGGAGTTGGCCGGCCGGCTGGTCGACGGGCTGGTGGAGCGCTCCGGCGGGGCCGAGCCGGTCGACGTCCTCTCGGGCATGGCCGAGCAGCTGCCCGTCGACGTCATCGCGGAGCTCCTGGGCGTGCCGGACGCCGACCGGCCGCTGCTGCGCCCGTGGTCCAACGCCATCGTGAAGATGTACGAGTACGGGCGGACGACGGCCGTCGAGGAGGCCGCGGAGCGCGCCGCCGGCGAGTTCGTCGCCTACCTGCGCGAGCTGGCCGCCGACCGCCGTCAGCACCTCGGCGACGACCTGGTCAGCCACCTGGTCACGGTGCGCGACACCGAGGGCGACCGGCTCACCGAGGACGAGCTGGTCACCACCTGCATCCTGCTGCTCAACGCCGGCCACGAGGCGACGGTCAACGTCACCGGCAACGGCCTGCTCGCCCTGCTGCGCCACCCGGACCAGCTGGCCCGGCTGCGCGCGGACCGGGCGCTGCTGCCGACGGCGATCGAGGAGCTCATGCGCTTCGACTCGCCCCTGCAGCTGTTCGAGCGGACCGCCACCGAGGACGTCGAGATCGCCGGGGTGACCGTCCGCGAGGGGCAGAAGATCGCCGCGCTGCTGGGTTCGGCCAACCACGACCCCGCCGTGTTCGCCGACCCGGAGACCCTCGACGTCGGCCGCACCGACAACCCGCACATCACCTTCGGCGCCGGCGTCCACTTCTGCATCGGCGCGCCGCTGGCCCGGGTCGAGCTGCAGGCCTCGTTCGGCGCGCTGCTCGACCGCACCGCACGGCTGGAGCTCGGCGGCGAGCCGGTGCGGCGTCCGGAGTTCGTGATCCGCGGCCTGGCGCGGCTGCCCGTCGTCCTCGGCCGCTGACGCACTCGGCGCCCGGGCCGAGGCGGGACCCCTGACGGCTCGGTGCCGCCTGCCACGCGGTACACCGCGAGGACGGCGACCACACCGCGACGTGGGTGACCGTCGCGCCGACCCCTCCCCGCCCGAGCGGTAGAACGTGGGCCAGGTCACTGGCACGATCCAGACCATGCGTGGGCTGATGCAGGACTACCCCCTGACCATCGATGCGATCTTCCGGCACGTCGAGCAGCACTACGGCGACGGGACGATCGCCACGGCCGGGCCGGGCGGCACCACGCGGACGACGTACGCGGAGTGGGCGCAGCGCACCCGGAAGCTGGGCGGGGTGCTCGACACCCTCGGCATCAGCGCCGACGGCCGGGTGGGCACGTTCGGCTGGAACAGCCAGCGCCACCTGGAGCTGTACTTCGCCGCGCCGTCCACCGGCCGGGTGCTGCACACCCTCAACATCCGGCTGTTCCCCGAGCAGCTGACCTACATCGCCAACCACGCCGAGGACGAGGTCGTCTTCGTCGACCGCACCGTGCTGCCACTGCTGTGGCCGCTGATCGACACGATGAAGACGGTCAGGCAGGTCGTGGTCATGGACGACGGCGGCTCCAACGAGATCCCGGACGACCCGCGGGTGCTCGACTACGAGGCGCTGCTGGCCGAGGCGCAGCCGGTCGACTTCCACGTCGAGGACGAGTGGCGCGCGGCGTCGATGTGCTACACGAGCGGTACCACGGGCAACCCGAAGGGCGTCGTCTACAGCCACCGCTCGACCTGGCTGCACACCATGGGGGTGATGGCGCCCAACGCCTTCGGCCTCGGCATCCAGGACGTCGCCATGCCGGTCGTGCCGATGTTCCACGCCAACGCCTGGGGCATCGCGCAGGCCGCGCCCGCCGCCGGCGCCTCGCTGGTCATGCCGGGCCCGATGATGCAGCCCGAGGCGCTCGCGAACCTCATCGTCGAGGAGGGCGTCACCTTCACCGCCGGCGTCCCGACGATCTGGCAGGGCGTGCTGCCGCACCTGGCCGGCCGGTCGCACCGGCTGCGGGAGATCGGGTGCGGCGGATCGGCGGTGCCGCGGGCGCTGAGCGAGGCCTACCGCGAGCAGGTCGGCCTGCCGATCCTGCAGGCGTGGGGCATGACCGAGACCCACCCGGTGGCGTCGTCGGGCATCCTGCCCCGCCGCTACGCCGACGCCGACGACGACACCAAGGCCAGCCAGCGGGCGCGCGCGGGCATCCCGTTCCTCGGTGTGGAGGCGCGCATCGTCGACGCCGAGACGTTCGAGCCGCAGCCGTGGGACGACGAGGCCACCGGCGAGCTGCAGGTGCGCGGGCCGTGGTGCGCGCAGGACTACTACAACCCCGACGCCGGCGTGGAACTGTCGACGCCGGACGGCTGGATGAGGACCGGCGACGTCGCCGCGATGGACGAGTACGGCTCGATCCGCATCGCCGACCGCACCAAGGACCTCATCAAGTCCGGCGGTGAGTGGATCAGCTCGGTCGACCTCGAGAACGCGATCATGAGCCACCCGAAGGTCAAGGAGGCCGCGGTCGTCGGCATCCCGCACCCGAAGTGGGACGAGCGTCCGCTGGCCTGCGTCGTCCTCAAGGAGGGCGAGGAGATGAGCGCCGACGAGGTGCTCGAGCACCTCAAGCCGCAGGTGGCCAAGTGGTGGCTGCCGGACGCGGTGACGTTCATCGACGAGGTGCCCAAGACCAGCGTCGGCAAGTTCTCCAAGAAGGACCTGCGCGCCCGCTTCGCGGAGTTCCCGCTCGAGGGCCGGTAGCGGTCCGCTCCTCGCTCGCCGGCGCTGCTCCCGCGGCTGTCAGCGCACGAAGGGCGGCCGGCCGGTCTCGCTCACCATCGGCCGGCCGGCCGCCTCCCACTCGCCCATGCCGCCACCGACGTTCACCGCGTCGAAGCCGTTGGCGTTCAGCCACGCGGCGACCCGCGCCGAGCGGCCCCCGCCCCGGCAGGCGATGTACAGCGGATCGCCCTCGGGCAGGTCGTCGAGACGGGACGGCACCTCGCCCATCGGGATGTGCGTCGCACCCTCGATGTGCCCGTGCACCCACTCGTCGTCCTCACGGACGTCGAGGACGACGGCGTCCTCGGGGAGCTCGCTGGCGGAGACGGTCGGGACCTGCTGCGGCATCACGCACCCCATCGTGACACGCGGCCACGGAGTGCCGGGCTGCGAGGATGGGCCGCGATGAGCACCGACGCCACCGCCCCCGTGCAGGACCCCGCCTGGGCCCTGTCCCGCTCCGCGATCGGGTTGTGGGTCGTCGAGGGCGTGCTCGGCGCGCTGTTCTACGGGGCGCTGGTCACCGCCTTCGTGCTGTTCGTCCCGGTCGGCGGCCCGGTGCCGGTGCTGCGCTGGGTGCTGTCGACGCTGGTGGCCGGCTACGCCGTGGTGGCGATCGGCATCCGGCCGTGGTTCCGCCACCGCGTGCACCGGTGGGAGGTCACCGAGGAGGCGGTCTACACCCTCACCGGCTGGCTCACCCGCACCTGGACGCTGGTGCCGGTCTCGCGCATCCAGACCGTCGACGTCACCCGCGGCGTGCTGCAGCAGCTGTTCGGCCTGGCCACCGTCGCGGTGCTCACCGCCTCCAGCCAGGGCACCGTGCGGGTCTGGCACCTGGAGGCCGACGTCGCCGCCCGGGTCGCCGACGACCTCGCCCGGCGCGCGGAGCTGGTCCGCGACGAGGCGACGTGAGCGGACAGGAGCGCGAGCATCGCGGCGAGGAACGAGCGAGGAGCGGAGCGCTCCGCGGCGGCGAGCCGGAGGGCACCGTGAGCCGACCCCCGGCTCCGGCGCCGCCCGGCCGGCGGACCTCGCCGTGGATCGTGGCCGTGCACACCGCCACCTTCCGGCAGGCCCGGCAGCTGGTGCCGGTGCTGATCCCCGTCGTCGCGGTCACCGGTCTGGACGACGGGCTGACCACGGTCGTCGTCCTGGCCGCGGCGATCACCGCGCTGTCGCTGGCGGCCGCCGTCCTCAGCTGGTGGCGGTTCAGCTACGCCGACGGGCCCACCGCGGTGGTCGTGACCCGCGGGCTGCTGGCCCGCTCGGTGCGGACGGTGCCCAACGACCGCATCCGCGGCGTGGAGGTCGAGACGCCGCCGCTGCACCGGGTGTTCGGGCTGGTGCGCGTGCGCATCGACGCCGCGGCCGGCGCGGTGGGCGTCAACGGCGAGGAGGTCGTCGTCGACGGCGTCCCGCGGGCCGAGGGCGACCGGCTGCGCGCGACGCTGCTGGCCCGCCGGGGCGCCGCACCGGCCGGCGTCCCCGCACCGGCGGACGGCGTCGCCGAGGAGGTCCTCGAGGAGGAGTTCGCCCGCTTCGACAACCGCTGGCTGCTGTACGCCCCGCTGGTCGGCAGCTACCTCGTCGTGCCGATGGCCGCCGTCGGCACGCTGTTCCGGTTCCTCGACGAGCTGCCCGACTCGCTGGTCCCCGAGCTCGACGGCCCCGACCTCTCCGACGTCCAGCTGCTGGTGGTCGCCGCGGTGCTCGCGGTCGTGCTGCTGGCGCTCGCCGCGGTGGTCGGCGCCGCGCTGGTCAACTGGCGATTCCGGCTGGTGCGGCGCGGCGCCACGCTGGTCGCCGTCCGCGGGCTGCTCACCCGGCGGCACACCGAGCTCGAGGTCGACCGCATCCGCGGGGGCACCCTCAGCGAGGGCCTCGGCATGCGCTGGGTGCGCGCCGCTCGGGTGAACGCGCTGGTCACCGGCCTCGGCCAGGCGAACCGGCGGGGGCAGCTGCTGCCGCTGGGTCCGCGCACGGAGGCCGAGGCACTGCTGCGCCGCCTGGTCGACGAGCCCGGACCGCTGGTCGCCCACCCGCCCGCGGCGCGGCGCCGACGGCTGGTCCGCGCGGTGCTCAGCGGCCTGCTGCTGACCGCCACCGGGGCCGTCGCCACGGCCACGCTCGGCTGGTGGTGGCTGCTCGCCGCCGGCGGAGTGCTCACCGCCCTCGGCGTCCCCATGGGGATCGGCCGCTACCACTCGCTCGGGCACGCGGCGGGCCCCCGCACGTTCAGCGTGCGCAGCGGCTGGCTGGTGCGCGAGCAGGCGGTGCTGCAGCGGCGGGCCGTCGTGGGGTGGCAGGTCCGGCAGAGCGTCTTCCAGCGCCGGCAGGGGGTGGCCACGGTCGTGGCGTGCGTCGGCGCGGGCAGCGGTGGCTACGCGGCCGTCGACATGGCCGCCGACGACGTCGCCGGCTTCACCGCGGCCGCGTCGTCGGGGACGTGGGCGCGGACCCTGCGCGCGTGAGCAGCCCGGTGGCGGCGTCCGGGCTGCCGGACGCCAGCAGGCCGGCCGCGGCCAGCACGTAACGCCGGTCCACGAGCACCTCCGCGTCGGCCAGGACGCCGCCGGCTCCCCCGCGGTCGGCGGCGGTCCGTGTGATCGCGGCGGCCAGCGCGGCGGGGTCCGCACGCCGGAAGACCCCGCCGGAGAGGACGACGAGGCCGCAGGTCCGCGCGCCCGCGCCGCCCGGGCCGTACGCCGCCTCGGCGCGCAGGTGCCGGCGCAGCGCGATCGTGGCCGCCGCGGCGCCCAGGTCGAGCGGGGCGTCACCGGGGACCGGCACCTGCTCGGCGGCCGCGGCCGCGCGCAGCGCTCCGACGCTCGCCTCGACGCCGAGGTCGCCCTCCACCGTGCGGCGGGCGGCCGGGACGCCGACCGCCTCGCGGCCGAGCGTCGCCTGCTCGGCGTCCGGGTCGGGCACGCAGTACACGTCGGTGGTGGCGCCGCCGACGTCCACCACCACCACGCCCGGCGCTGGTCCCCCGGACCGCGTCGCCGCCAGCACGCCCACCCCGGCGAGCACCGCGTCGGGGGTCACCGTGCGCACCCACTCCCGGAGCCGGGGGTCGGTCGAGAGCCGGTCCCCGCCGATGACGTGCCGGAGGAAGACCTCCCGGATCGCCGCCCGCGCCGGCTCGGGCGCCAGCCGGCCGATGTCGGGCAGCACGTTGTCGGTCACGGTCACGGGCCGCCCGCCGGCCCGGAGCACCGCGGCGACCTCGTCGCGGACGGCGGCGTTGCCCGCCAGGACCACCGGGACGGACCGCGGAAGGACCCCGCTGCCCCCCAGCACTCGCAGACTCGCACCGGGACCCTGCAGCGGAGCCGATGAGGCGAGGACCGCCGCGTTGTGCCGCAGCACCGAGGCCTCCCCGCCGTCCGTGCCGCCGACCAGGAGGACGACGTCGGGGTCGGCCGCCGCCAGCCGCGCCACCGCCTCGCCGGTCAGCCGCCCGGCCGCCACGTGCACCACGCGGGCACCGGCCGACAGCGCCGCCCGGTGCCCGGCCTCGGCACTGATCAGCTCCTCGTAGCCGACCACCGCCAGCCGCAACCCGCCGCCGGCGCTGGAGCAGGCGAGCACCGGCGCCTCGGGGAAGCCGGCGGTCGCGGCGAGCACCCCGCGGACGACGTCCCCCCGGTCGGTGGGCGCCTGGGCGGTGGCGAGGAGGTCGCCGCGGGGCAGCCCCACCAGCGCGGCCTTCGTCCAGGTCGAGCCGATGTCGACGCAGGCGACGGCGCTCATGCCCGGTGCAGCCCGGCCGCGGCGGCGCCCGCGGTGAGCGCCTCCAGCCCGAACGCCTGCACCGGCCCGAGCGCGCCGGTGCCCCGCAGGCCGTGCTCGGCGGCCTGCGTGGCTCCCCAGGCCAGCAGCTCGGCGGTCAGGCCGTAGGGCTCCGGGCCGGCGAGCTCCACCCGGCTCAGCACCGCGCCGCCGGCGTCCCGGACCTCGGCGACGGTGCGGGTCCGCGCCTCGGCGAGGGTGCGCTCCGACGGGGCCTCCCCCACGCGGGCGCCCACCAGCGCGGCCAGCTGCTGGGCGCCGCGGCGGACCAGCGGCAGCTGCCCGGCCAGCGGCCCCAGCGGGGCCAGCTGGTGGGCGATCGGGGTCAGCGCGCCGAACCAGTCCAGGTACACGCCGACCTCGCGCAGCCCCGGGGCGAGCCCCGGCAGGGTCAGGTGCTCGGAGCCGCCGGCCGACAGACCACGGCGGGGCCGCCCGGCGGCCTCGAACCGCCACAGCCGCCGGCCGGCCGCCTCCTCCTCCAGCCGCCCGCCGGTGAACGCGAACCCGGGCTCGAGCAGCACGCCGGCCAGCGAGACGAGCGTGCCGCGGGAGAACGCCTGCCCGGAGGTGCCGTCGAGCGCGTACCCGACGTCGACGCGGTGCGCCCGGTCGCCGGCCTCCACCAGCGCCAGCGCGCCGGCGAGCGTGCCCGGCACGTAGTCCAGGCCGAAGGCGGGGACCAGGCCGGCGCCGGTGGCTGCGGCCCGCGGCCCGGCGTCGTCGAACACCCGGCGGACGAACGGCGGCTCGCCGGTGGAGTCGAGGTACGCCGCGCCGGCGTCGACGGCGGCCTCGACCGCCGCCCCGCCGAGCCGGAGGAACGGGCCCACGGTGCTGACCAGCACGTCCCCGGTGCCGAGCAGCGCCCGTACGGATGCCGGGTCGGTGACGTCGGCCCGCGCGGTCTCCAGCCCGCCGAGCCGGCCGGCCAGCGCTGCGAGCCGGACGGGGTCGCGCCCGGCGAGCACGGGGCGGGCGCCGCGGGCGGCGAGGGCCTCCGCCGTGCGGGATCCGGTGTAGCCGGTGGCACCGAGGAGGACGATCCGCGCGCTCACCGGCCCGACCCTAGCCACGCGTGGCGAGCGAGGTGGTCGGGTAGCGGTGCCCTCATGCACCCGTGGCCGGTTGCCAATGCAACTCACCGTTGCGGGCGACCGGCGCCCCTGTCCAGGTTCACCCGGCCGGCCAGCGCGGCCGCCTCCACCCGGGTGGCGACGCCGAGACTGCGCAGCAGGTGGGCCACCAGCCGCTTGGCGGTGCGCTCGGAGACGTGCAGCGTGGTGGCGATCTCCATGGTGCTGGCGCCGTCGGCGACCAGCCGCCACAGCCGTCGCTCGTCGGCGGTCAGGCGCTCGGCGAGGCCCTTCTCGCCGGTCGGGGCGGCGTCCTCGAGCAGCCGGCGCAGCAGGTCCTCCGGCACGACCGACCAGCCGTCGAGGACGGCGAGCAGCGGCCGGACGAGCGCCTCGGGATCGGCGGTCTTGGGCAGGAAGCCGGCCGCGCCCGCGCGCAGCGCCTCGATGGCCCCGTCGGCCTCGGCCAGCCCCGACATCGCCACGACCCGGACCATCGGATCGGCCCGGCGCACCGCGGCGATCGCCCGCGTCCCGCCCGGCGGGGGCATGTGCAGGTCGATCACGGCGACGTCGGCGTGGTGCCGGCGGACCAGCGCGGCTGCCGCGGAGGCGTCATCCGTCGTCCCCGCGACCCTCACCCGCCCGTCACTCACCTCGGGCAGCAGCAGAGCCAGCCCGCGGCTGAACAGCGGGTGGTCGTCGACGAGCACGACGTCGACGGGTCGGCGCTCAGCCCCGGCGTCGGTCAACCGGATCCCCCCACACGGTCACTGCGCTCCGGTGCGCTGCTGACCGGACCGCACGTCGGAGGTGCCCATGACCCTGGCCGCCAACCCATCGACGCGTCCCCACCCCCGGCTGCTCGCCGACCTGCTCCACCGTGTGCACGCGCACCTGCGCCGGCCACGGCCCGAGGTCCCGGACGAGCGGGCACCCAGTCCCGAGGACGCCGTCGTCCGGGCGCTGTGCCACGACATGCGCACCCCGCTGGCCTCCCTGGAGGCGGCGCTCGGTTCGCTCGGGAGCGCGTCGGCGGACCCGGTCGAGCTGCTGGAGCTGGCCCGCGCCCAGACCGCGCACCTGTCGTCGATGCTGCGCACGGCGGCGGCCACCGGCGGGGCGGTCTCCCGCGGCCGCGGCGCCCGCGCACTGGGCGACGTCGTCCGCGTCTCCGTCACGACCGCCGGCCTGCCCGAGCGGCAGCTCACGGTGCGGTTCGGCGGAGGAGCGGAGGACGTCGCGGTGGCCGACGCCCGCGTCCAGCGGATCCTGGTCAACCTGCTGGAGAACGCCCACCGCCACGGGGACGGTGCCCCGGTGCGGCTGGCGGTCACGCGGCGGCCCGGCTGGGTCGACCTCGCCCTCACCCAGGCCGTCGCCCGGCCCGAGCGGCTGATCGGCCACCTCCGCACCGAGCTGCCGCCGCCGGACCTGACCGGCCTCGGCCTGTGGTCGGTGCGGCGGCAGAGCCGGGAGCTCGGCGGGCGTGTGGTGTGGGACGTCGGTGGCCGGTCGCTCACGCTGACCGTGCAGCTGCCCGACCGCTGAGGCCCCGGCAGGTGTCCCCACGGGACGCCGTCGATTGGCACGCGGGGGCCACCGCTCGGCACGGGCGGGCCACCGGGCGCGGGCAGGTCCCTGGTGTCCCGCACGAGCGGGGACGCGACGACGCCAGGGAGAACACGCGCATGTTCACGCACACCCACGCCCTGCAGTACGAGGCCAAGCCCGACGGCCCCGACCCGGACTTCGCCCGCAAGATGCAGGAGGTGCTGGGCGGTCAGTGGGGCGAGATGACCGTCGCCACGCAGTACCTGCTGCAGGGCTGGAACTGCCGGCTGCCCGGCAAGTACAAGGACCTGCTCCTCGCCATCGGCACCGAGGAGCTGGCGCACGTCGAGATGATCGTGACGATGATCGACCGGCTGCTCGACCACATCCCGCTCAAGCCGGACGCCGCCGACCGCACCAAGGAGGCCGCCGCCGGGTACGGGCAGCACAACCCGCAGCACCCGATCGTCAACGGCGCCGGCGCCTCCTACATGGACAGCATGGGCAACCCCTGGACCGGCGCCTACGTCACCGCCAGCGGCAACCTCATGGCCGACTTCATGTACAACGCGACCGCCGAGATGCAGGGTCGGCTGCAGGTGGCCCGGCTCTACAACATGACCGACGACCCCGGCGTCAAGGACCTGCTGCGGTTCCTCATCACCCGCGACCACTACCACCAGCAGCAGTGGCTGGCCGCCATCGAGGAGCTCAAGGACGACGGGCTCGAGGGCATCCCGGTGCCCGAGGCGTTCCCGCTGGAGGAGGAGGTCGCCGACCTCGGTTACACCTTCATCGACGCCTCCGACGGTCCCGAGGCGGCCGCGGGTCGCTGGGCGTCCGGCCCGTCCGTCGACGGCCGCGGCCAGTTCTCCGCGCGGCCGATCGAGGCCACCGCCGACGCGCCGATCCTGCCCCCGGGTGACCCGCGGCTGTTCCCGACGCCCCAGCAGCCGGGGCAGTCGATGCTGCAGAAGGCCAAGGACCTGCTCAAGTAGGCCGGCTCGCCCGTCCCGTCCTGCGCCGTCGCCGTGCCGGTGACCGGGTCCCCGACGACCCGGTCACCGGCCGGCGGGACGCCTCCACCCGCCCCCGGAGGGAGCACCGTGCACCTGCACCTCCCCGCCGTCCTGCTGACGGTGGTCTACGCCGCGGCCGTCGCCGTCGCGGTCACCGCGCCCGGCGAGCACGCCGTGGCCGGTCTCGTCGTCCTCGCCGGCCTCGTCACCCGCTGGGCCGTCCGGCACCGCCGCGCCGGGGTCGCGCCCGCTCCGGCCGCCCCCGGCGTCGACGCCGTCCTGGCACCCGACACCGCCCCGGCCCGGGCCGCCGCCTGAACCGCGCGAGGCGCGCGCCCCCACCCGGGGACGCGCGCCTCGGCTCAGGCCCCCGTGCAGGGCCCCGCCGCGAGCCTGCGAGCGGTGGGGGGCACGGGGTCCTCCTTCAGTGCTGGACGGCCTTCTCCGCGCCGATCCCGGTGAGCGCCCGCACCTCGAGCTCAGCCCACTTCTCCTCGTTCGGGCGCTCCTTGGACAGGACGGTGCCCAGCCAGCCGAGGAAGAACGACAGCGGGATGGAGACGATGCCCGGGTTGGAGAGCGGGAACCAGGAGAAGTCGACGCCCTGGATCAGCGAGGTGCTCTTGCCGGTCGCCTCGACGATCGGCGCCCCCGACACCACCGGCGAGAAGATGATCAGGACGATGCAGGCGATCAGCCCGCCGTACATCGACCACAGCGCGCCCTGGGTGGTGAAGCGCTTCCAGAACAGCGTGTAGAGGATGGTCGGCAGGTTCGCCGAGGCGGCGACGGCGAAGGCCAGCGCCACGAGGAAGGCGATGTTCAGGCCGGCCTGCAGCGCCAGGATGCCCAGCCCGATGGCGATCGCGCCGATGACGACGGCGGTGATGCGGGCGACCCGCACCTCGCCGTTGGGCGGCACCTTGCCCTTCTTGATCACCGACGCGTAGACGTCGTGCGCGAAGGACGCCGACGCGGTGATCGTCAGGCCGGCGACGACGGCGAGGATCGTGGCGAAGGCGACGCCGGCGATGATGCCCAGCAGCACGGTGCCACCGAGCTCGAAGGCCAGGAGCGGGGCCGCGGAGTTCACCGCACCCGGGGCGCCGAGGATCCGCTCCGGGCCGACGAGCGCACCCGCGCCGTAGCCGATCACCAGGCTGAACAGGTAGAAGATGCCGATCAGCCAGATCGCCCAGACCACCGAGCGGCGGGCGTCCTTCGCCGTCGGCACGGTGTAGAAGCGCATGAGCACGTGCGGCAGGCCCGCCGTCCCCAGCACCAGGGCCAGGCCGAGGGAGACGAAGTCCAGCTTCGAGGTCCCGGTCGCGCCGTACTGCGCACCGGGCGCCAGCACGTCGCGGCCCTCGACGGCGTTGTCCACCGAGGCCCCGAGCAGCGCGGACAGGTTGAACCCGAACTGCGCCAGCACCCACAGCGTCATGACCAGGGCGCCGGCGATGAGCAGCGAGGCCTTGATGATCTGCACGTACGTGGTGCCGCGCATGCCGCCGACGAGCACGTAGATGATCATCAGCGCGCCCACCAGGACGACGACCAGCGCCTGCGCCGCCTCGCCGGTGACGCCGAGCAGGAGGGTCACCAGCCCGCCCGCGCCGGACATCTGGGCCAGCAGGTAGAACAGCGACACCGCGAGGGTGGAGATCGCCGCCGCCGTCCGCACCGGCCCCTGCCGCATCCGGAAGGCGAGCACGTCGGCCATGGTGAAGCGCGCGGTGTTGCGCATCAGCTCGGCGACCAGCAGCAGCGCCACCAGCCAGGCGACGAGGAAGCCGATCGAGTAGAGGAACCCGTCGTAGCCGAAGACGGCGATGGCGCCGGCGATGCCGAGGAACGAGGCCGCCGACAGGTAGTCGCCGGCGATGGCCAGCCCGTTCTGGGTGCCGCTGATGTTGCGGCCGGCCGCGTAGTAGTCCGCGGCGCTCTTGTTGGTGCGGCTGGCCCGGAAGGTGATGACCAGGGTGATGGCGACGAAGACCCCGAAGATCGCGATGTTGATCGCCGGGTTGCCGATCGTCCCGCTGTCGGCGGCGAGCACGTCAACGATCACGGGTGACCTCCCCGCCCACCGACGCGTCCCGGTGGCGGGCGTAGTCGTGGTGCTCCAGCCGCTCCCGCATCTCGTCGGCGATCGGGTCGGTGCGCCGGTCGGCGTGGGCGACGTAGAGGTGCGTGATGACGAAGGTCGTCACGAACTGCGCGAGGCCCAGCACGATCCCCAGGTTGACGTTGCCGAACACCGGGGTGGACATGAAGCCCGGCGCGTAGGTCGAGAGCAGCACGTAGAGCAGGTACCAGGCCAGGAAGGCCACGGTCATCGGGAACGCGAACCGACGGAACCGCCGCTTCAGCTCGGCGAACTCGGGTGAGTTCTGGGCCTCGCGGTACTCCTCCGGTGTGAGCAGCCTGCGTTCTGCGGGTGGTGTCACGGTGCGTCCTCCCCTGTGGGACCGGTGACCAGCGAGAATCGTGATCGAGGTCACTGTAGAGAGCACTCACCGCGGAGTCTCCCCGTCGAGACCGATCCGTGTCGCACGACCGTCCGACGGGCGTAACGGCACGGGAACGCGCGGACGCTGCAATGGGGCATGGCTGCATCCGGAGGCACGTCGACGGGCTGGTTCCCGGTGGCGCGGGCGGGCGAGGTCGGGACGACGCCGGTACCGGTGGGCGCCGGTGGGCGGGCGTACGTGGTTGTCCGCCTGCGGCCCGGCGGTGAGGTGAGCGCCTTCCCCGCCCGCTGTCCGCACCGGCTGGTCCCGCTGGCCGCGGCCACGGTGACCGACGGCCGGCTGCAGTGCCCGTACCACGGGTGGCGGTTCGACGGCGAGGGCCGGTGCGCGTCGATCCCCTCGCTCGGCGGCGACGGCACCCCGCCCCCGCGCGCCGACCTGGCGCTGCCGTGGGCCGTCGACGAGCGGCACGGCTGGATCTGGCTGGCGCCCGAGCGCACCGCGGTCGCCGTCCCGCCGCGGCCCTCCGCCGGCACCGTCACCGAGCCGGCACCGCCGCCGCCGGAGCCGAGCGGGCCGGTGTTCGGGAACCTGGAGCCGGCGCTGGAGCACGCGTGGCACCCGGTGGCGCTGTCCGGCGAGCTGCGCGCCGGCGGGTGGCTGCAGGTGCGGCTCCTCGGCCGGACCTGGCTGCTCCGCCGCACCGAGGAGGGGCTGCAGGCCGACGCCCCGGCGTTCGCGGTGCGGGAACGGCTCGGCGTCGTGTGGCTGGCGCCGGCGCAGCCACGGGACGTGCCGCTGGAGGTGCCCGAGGACGGCGACCGGCGCTTCGTGAGCACCTGGCTGCCCCCCGTGCGCTCGCCCGGGCCGGCCGGGCCGCTGGCCGACACGTTCCTCGACGTCGCGCACGCCCCGTTCGTGCACAGCCGGATCGGCGGCCGGCCGGACGAGGCGGAGGTCCCGCCGTTCGAGGTCACCCCCGAGCGCGGCGGGTTCCGGGCCGCCCTGGAGCGGCCGTACGAGACCCCGCACCACCCCGACGGGATCGACGGGCCGCCGGTCCGGCGCCGGGCCACCTACACCTTCCGGGCCCCGTTCCAGCTGCGCCTGCGGCTGGACTCCCCGGAGACCGGGGCCGTGACGACGGTCCTCTGCCTGCTCCAGCCGGAGGACGCCGACTCGACCCGCGTCTACACCCGGATGCTGCTGTCCGCGGGTCCCGGCGCCCGGCTGCCCTGGCCGGACGACGTCGCCCGCGAGGTCGGCATCCAGCGGCAGGTGCTCGCCGAGGACCTCGCCGTCCAGGCCCTGCTGCCCGACCACGGTCTGCCCCTGGACCTGCGCGAGGAGCTGCACGTGCGCTCCGACCGGCTCGGGGTGGCCCTGCGGCGGGCGCTGGCCGACTTCGCCGACGCCATCCCCGGGCTGCGCGGCGTGGCCTGAGCCTGCCGGCTCACTCCGCCGGCAGCAGCTCCCCGCACGCGGGGCACCGTGTGGGCGGGTCCTCGTCGGCCAGGCGGCCGCAGGCGGGGCACACCCGCCGCAGCCAGCAGGCCGGGTCCCCACCCTCCGGCTCCTCGGTGGACGACGGCGTCACGCTGCCCATCGTCGGCCGGACCCCCGCGGCCGGCAACGCCAGGCGCCCCGCGGGGGCGACGCCGGGCGCATCGCGCGGGCGGCGCCGGGCGCATCGCGCGGGCGGCGCCGAACGCACGGGCTCCCGTCGCGGCGGGCCCACCACTCCGGCTGGGATGCTGGCGGTCGTGCCGTCCGCCTCTGCCCGTCGCACCGCCTTCGCCGTCGTCGCCACCCTCGCCGGCCCCGCCGTCTGGGTCGCCCGCGCCGCGTGGGGGCTGCCCACCGCCCTCGGCGCCAGCCGCCGCGAGGTGCGGGCCTACGCCGCGGGCTCCCCGCAGTTCGCCGGCGGCCGCTTCCACAACCGCCTCACCACCCCGCAGCTGCCGCCCGCCAACGCCCGGCGCGGGCTGCTGCGGCAGATGCACGAGGAGCGGCACACCGGCCTCCCCGCCCGGCCGGTGCCGCTGGTGCAGCCGGAGCTGCCGGCCGAGGCGGGGGAGCTGGCGGTCACCTGGTTCGGCCACTCCAGCGCGCTCGTCGAGGTCGACGGGCGGCGGGTGCTGGTCGACCCGGTGTGGGGCGAGCGGGTCTCGCCGTCCCCCCTGCTGGGCCCCACCCGGCTGCACCCGGCGCCGGGGCCGCTGGCGGAGCTGCCGCCGGTGGACGCGGTGCTGGTCTCGCACGACCACTACGACCACCTGGACCTGCCGACGGTGCGGGAACTGCTGCGCACGCAGACCGCGCCCTTCGTCGTGCCGCTGGGCATCGGCGCGCACCTGCGCGGCTGGGGCGTGCCGGAGGAGCGGATCGTCGAGCTGGACTGGGACGACGCGGCCGAGGTCGCCGGCCTGACGCTCACCTGCACCGAGGCGCGGCACTTCTCCGGCCGGTTCTTGACCCGTGACACCACGCTGTGGGCCTCGTGGGTGGTCGCCGGCCCGCGGCACCGGGTGTTCTTCGGCGGGGACACCGGCTACACCCCCGCCTTCGCCGGGGTCGGCGCCCGGCTCGGCCCCTTCGACCTCACGCTGCTGCCGATCGGCGCGTACAACGACGCGTGGCAGCTGATCCACATGACGCCGGAGGAGGCCGTCCGCGCCCACGGCGACCTGGGGGGCGGACTGCTCGTGCCCGTCCACTGGGCGACGTTCAACCTCGCCTTCCACCGCTGGGCCGAGCCGGTGCAGCGGCTCTGCGCAGCGGCCCGTCGCTCGGGGGTGCAGGTGGCGGTGCCGCGGCCCGGGGAGCGGGTCGACGTCCTCGCGCCGCCGCCGCTGGAGGACTGGTGGACGCCGGTCGGCTCGGCCGTCGACGAGCGGGGGGACGACGGCGACGCCGGCGTGGGCAGCTCGGTGCTGGCGCGGGCGGCGTCCTGGCTGGTGGCCCGGCGCCAGGCCTGAGCGGAGTGCCATGGGCGCGGATCCCGCGTCCGTGGCACGCCACCTCAGCTCAGCAGCCGCGCCACCTCGGGCAGGTCGGCGGCCTCCCGGCGCGGCGTCCCGCCGTCGGGGTCGAGCACGTGACCCGGGCGGCGCAGCCGGACGACGTCGACGCCGGCGGCCAGCGCACCGCGCACGTCCCGCGCCGACGTCGCCACGTGGGTCAGCCGGCCTCCCGCCCGCTGCAGCGCCCGCCGGTAGATCTCCGCGGCCGGCTTGTAGGCGCCCAGCCGCTCGGAGGTGAGGACGGCGGCGTCGTCGACCAGCGGGGCGACCCGGGTGCGGGCGAAGACGGCGTCGTCCACGTTGGACAGGACGCCGACCCGGGCGACGCCGCCCAGCGCGGCCAGCCCCTCGGGGACGTCGGGCCACAGCGGCCAGTCGCCCACCGAGGCCAGCAGCTCGGCGCAGTCGTCGTCGGCGTCGCGGGCGAGACCCAGCTGCGCGTAGGCGGCCGCCAGCGCCCGGCGGCTGTGCTCGGCGAACGGCACCCAGGCGGGCTCGTCGCGCTGCGAGGCCTTGTTGGCGGCGTCCCAGGCGTCGTACAGCCGCCCGCCGTCGGTCCCGGTGATCCGCGCGAGCGCCGCCGACCCGCCCACGCGGGAGTCGATCAGCGCGCTGAACAGGTCGACGGTGACGAGCACGGAGCGGCCCCGTTCAGCGCAGCAGCTTGGACAGCCGCCGGTCGGCCAGCGGCTTGCCCCCGGTCTGGCAGGTCGGGCAGTACTGCAGCGAGGTGTCGGCGAAGCTGACCTCGCGGACGGTGTCCCCGCACATCGGGCAGGGCAGGCCGGTGCGGGCGTGCACCTGCAGCCCGGACCGCTTCTCGCCCTTCAGCGTCGCCGCCCTCTGGCCGACCTGGCGCTCCAGCGCGTCGGTCAGCGTGGCCCGCATGGCGTCGTAGAGGCGGACCACCTCGTCGTCGCTGAGCTTGTCGGCCATCTTGAACGGCGACAGGCGGGCGGCGTGCAGGATCTCGTCGGAGTAGGCGTTGCCGATGCCGGCCACCAGCGTCTGGTCGGTGAGGGCGCCCTTGAGCTGCCCGGAGCGGCCGGCCAGCAGCGCCGCGAACGCCTCCCGGTCGACCTCGAGGGCGTCGGGGCCGAGGCGGGCGATGCCGGGCACCTCGGCCGGCGTCCGGACGACGTACACCGCCAGCCCCTTGCGGGTGCCGGCCTCGGTCAGGTCGAAGCCGTCCCCGCCCTCCAGGTGCACCCGCACCGCGAGCGGGCCCTTGCCCGGCTTGGGCGGGGCGGTGGGCAGCCCGGCCCGCCAGTGCAGCCAGCCGGCCCTGGCCAGGTGGACGACGAGGTGCAGGCCGGAGACGTCGAGGTCGAGGAACTTGCCGTGACGGCTGACACCGGTCAGCTCGAGGCCGCCGAGCGCGGACAGCGGCGGGTCGAAGGTCTTGATCGCCTGGACGGCGGCGAGGTCGACCCGCGTCACCACCCGGCCGACGGCGTTCTCGCGGAGGAACGCGACCAGCGCCTCCACCTCGGGCAACTCGGGCACCCGGCCATGATGCCCGCTCAGACCCCCGGTCGCCGTCCCCCGATCCGGGCGGTCCCGGTGCAGGACCGCCCGGCTACGGCGTCAGTGGGTGCCCTCGTCGTCCCCGTTGAGCGTGACGGTGGCGCCGGGCTCGTGCCGCGCCTGGTCGGCGACCGCGGCGGCGACCGCGTGGGTGACCTCGGGGTCGAACACGCTGGGGATGATGTAGTTGGCGTTGAGCTGGTCGTCCTTGACCACCGCGGCGATCGCCTCGGCCGCGGCGAGCAGCATCCCGTCGCTGATCTCCCGGGCCCGCGCGTCCAGCAGCCCGCGGAAGACGCCGGGGAAGGCCAGCACGTTGTTGATCTGGTTGGGCAGGTCCGAGCGGCCGGACGCGACGATCGCCGCGTGCTGCCGGGCGCGGACCGGGTCCACCTCGGGCGTCGGGTTGGCCATCGGGAAGACGACGGCCCGGTCGGCCATGCGGGCGAGGTCGTCGACGTCGAGCACGTTGCCGGCGCTGACCCCGATGAAGACGTCGGCGCCCTCGAGCGCGTCGGGCAGCTCGCCGCGCACGCAGTCGGGGTTGGTGCGCTGCGCCAGGTCCAGCTTGGCCGGCGACAGCCGCTCGTCGTCGGGGGCGAGGATGCCCTCGCGGTCCCAGACCAGCACGTGGCGGGCGCCGGCCTTGAGCATGAGGTGCACGATCGCCGTGCCGGCCGCACCGCCGCCGGCGACGACGATCTTCACGTCCTCGAGCCGCTTGTCGACGACGCGCAGGGCGTTGCGCAGCGCGGCCAGGGCGACGATCGCCGTCCCGTGCTGGTCGTCGTGGAAGACCGGGATGTCGAGCTTCTCGCGCAGCCGGGCCTCGATCTCGAAGCAGCGCGGGGCGGCGATGTCCTCGAGGTTGATGCCGCCGAAGCCGGGGGCCAGCAGCTCCACGGTTCGCACGATCTCGTCGACGTCCTGGGTGTCCAGGCAGATCGGCCAGGCGTCGATGTCGGCGAACCGCTTGAACAGGACGGCCTTGCCCTCCATCACCGGCATCGCGGCGCCCGGGCCGATGTCGCCGAGCCCGAGGACGGCGGAGCCGTCGGTGACCACGGCGACGGTGTTGCCCTTGATCGTCAGCCGGCGCACGTCGTCGGGGTTGTCCGCCAGCGCCAGGCAGACCCGGGCCACGCCGGGGGTGTAGGCCATCGACAGGTCGTCGCGGGTCTTCAGCGGCACCTTCGAGGCGACCTCGAGCTTGCCGCCCAGGTGCAGCAGGAACGTCCGGTCGCTGACCTTGCGGACCTTCACCCCGGGGACGGCGCGCAGCGCGTCCACCATCTCCTCGGAGTGCGCGGCGTCAGCGGCCGAGCAGGTCACGTCGACGGTGAGCCCGTCGGAGCGGGAGTCGACGACGTCGATCGCGGTGACCGCGCCGCCGGCCGAGCCGACCGCGGTGGCGATCCGGCCGATGGAGGCCGGGTCGCCGTCGGCGGTGAGCCGCACGGTGATCGAGTACGAGGCCGAGGTCACCGGCCCCCGGGGCGGCGTCGCCGGCTCGCCGAGGGAGGTGTCGTCGGTGCTGGGCGTGGCTGCGGTGTCGGTGCTCATGGCGAGCACCATGGTCCCACCCCGTCCGGCGCCGGACCGCCTTGCGGTCACAACGGTCGTGTGGGTCCCAGCACCAGTTCGAGCCCGGCGTCGGGCGTCTCAGGTCGGCGGCCGCGACACCCGCCCCTCGGCGCGGGCCTTGAGCCCGTCGCAGAACTGGCGGAACGAGGGGTTGAGATCCGGCGTGGTGCGGCCCAGCACGGCGGCCAGCGGGCCGGTGTGGTCCTCGCGCACGGTCAGCACCGTGCCGCCGTCCTCCTGCTCGTCGAGGCGGTACGTGCGCTCGATGACCGCCAGCCCGAACGGCAGCCCGCCGCGCCAGCGCATGGCCTCACGGGGCCGGAGCTCGGTGACGGTGACGACGAACGGGCGGCTGCGGATCATCGTGGCGTAGAGCGTCAGCCGCTCCCCGAGCGCGACCCGGCCCTCCACCCGGTCGACGCCGGAGTCCCAGTCCCGCCAGCTGCCGACGTCGGTCAGCAGCGTCCACACCTGGTCCGGGGAGGCCTCGATCCGGGCCGCCGCCTCGAAGCTCCTCATCGCTCCCCCTCACCCGGCCCGCACGCCGGTGACCTGCAGATAGGTGTTGGGCACGACGATCCCCGGCCCGCCACCGCGGGTGAAGCTGCCCCACATGTCCCCGAACTCGCGCTCGAGGGCGTCCCGGCCGGCGTCGTCCAGCCGCTGCCACGCCACGTGCACGGGGCCGAACCAGTCGCGGTAGCGCTGCCACTGCGCGTCGACCGAGGGCGCGGTGAACTCCACGGTGCGCTCGGCGTGCTTGACCTGGCGCAGCTCCCCGCGGCCGAAGAGCGCGTCCACGCCGTCCGGGGTGCCCCACAGCAGCGGGTTCCCGGTGGCGTCCTCGGGGTCGTGCCGGGCCACCAGCGCGATCAACCGGCCGCCGGGCGCCTCCGGCCGCCAGGCGGTGAGCCCCAGCCGGCCGCCGGGCCGCAGCACGCGCAGCAGCTCCCGCGCGGCCCGCGCCGGGTCGGCGGCGAACACGACGCCGAACGTGGAGACGACGACGTCGAACGACGCGTCGGGGAAGGGCAGGTCGCAGGCGTCGGCGGCCTCCGTGGCGAAGGTCAGCCCCTCGACCTCGGCCCGGCGGACGGCGTAGTCGAGCAGCTCGGGGACGATGTCGCTGCAGACGACCTCGGCGTCGCGGCGGGCGGCGGCCAGCGCCGTGTTGCCGGTGCCTCCGGCGACGTCCAGCAGCCGGTCCCCCGGCCGGACGGCGAGGTCGGCGACCAGGTGCTCGCTGGCCGGCACCAGCCGGACCCCGACCTTCTGGTAGTCCCCGGCCGCCCAGACCTCCCGGGTGCGTGCGGGGGTGGAGGCGGTCATGCCCGCAGTGTGCCCTGCACCACAACGGGTGGGCTAGGGCCCGGTCGGGGGCTCCCCCGCCGCCTGCAGCCGGGGGGCCGCGGTCCGCAGAGGCCGGCCGGCGGCCGCGTCGGCCGCCAGCGCCCGGGCCCACGCCACCAGCCCCACGGCGTCGATCCCGTACGGCGGGTCCGCGGCGGAGCCCTCGACGTTGCCCGCCCCACGCTCGAGCAGCGTCGCGGCCCCGGTGGCGTTGCCGCGCGCGGCGTGGGTCAGGCCGACGGCGAGCTGCGCGAGCCCGCGCCACAGCCGGCGTTCCTCCTCCGGCGCGGACTTCCAGGCGTCCTCGAGCACCTCGTGGGCGTGGAAGGGACGGCCGGCGTCGAGCAGCCGCTGCGCCTCGACGAGGGACTCGGCCGGCGGGCGCACCACCCCCTCCGGCGCCCGCTCCACGCCCGCGGCGCCGTAGGGCAGGGGCCGGCCGAGGGCGTCGCGCGGGCGGGCGTTGCGGGCCCGGCCCTCCCGGTCGCGGTCCCGGTCGGCATCCACCGGCCCATCCTCGCGCGAACACCTCCCGGAGGTCCCGCTCGGCCCGTCTTGTCGGCGGGCGGGTGCACGATGGGCCCTGAGGACGGCCGAGGGGCCGCCCCCGCACCGACCCGCGGTCGATCCCGACCGGTCCGGACCTGGAGGGGGTGGGGCCCGTGGCCCCCGTCATCGAGGAGCGCGCGGCAGTCCTGGACCTGGACACCGCGTGGGCGCAGGTCGCCGACGGTGCGCTGCGGCCCGGCCGCGTGGGCACCGTCGGACTGGAGCTCGAGGCGCACCTGGTCGACCTCGCCGCCCCGGCGTCGCGGGTGCCGTGGTCCCGCGTCCGCGGAGCCGTCGACGCCGTGCCGGTCCTGCCCGGGGGCAGCCGGGTCACCGTCGAGCCCGGCGGCCAGGTGGAGCTGTCGGGGCCGCCCCTGCCGGACGTGGCCGCGGCGGTGCGCGCCCTGCGCGCCGACCGCGACGTGCTGACCACCGCCCTGGCCGCCGAGCGCCTGGGCCTGGCCCCGGTGGGCGCCGATCCGCTCCGGCCGCCGCGGCGGGTCAACCCGGCCGCCCGCTACGCCGCGATGGAGGCCCACTTCGCCGCCGTGGGCTGCGCCGAGGCGGGCACGGCGATGATGTCCGGGACGGCGTCCCTGCAGGTCAACCTGGAGGCCGGGCCGGGGAGCGGGTGGAGCGAGCGGGTCGCCCTGGTGCACCAGCTGGGCCCCGTCCTGGTCGCCGTCTCGGCCTGCTCACCCCTGGCCGCGGGGCGGGTCACCGGCTGGGCGTCGTCCCGGCAGCAGGTGTGGGGCGACGTCGACCAGGCGCGGTGCGGCCCCCTGCTGGGCGGCGCGGACCCCGCCGGCGAGTGGGCCGAGTACGCCCTGGCCGCCCCGGTGATGCTGGTCCGCGACCCCGTCCACGGCGGCGCCGCGCCCATGCGGGCCCGGGTGCCGTTCGCCGCGTGGGTGCGCGGCGAGGCCCTGCTGGGCGGCCGGCGCCCCACCCCGGCGGACCTGGACTACCACCTGACCACGCTCTTCCCGCCGGTCCGCCCCCGCGGCTACCTCGAGATCCGCTACCTCGACGCCGCTCCGGAGCCGTGGTGGCCCGCCCTCGCCGCGGTGACGACGACGCTCGCCGACGCCCCCGCCGCCTCGGAGCGGGCCGCGGCGGCCAGCGCGCCCGTGGCCGGCATGTGGGACCGCGCCGCCTCCGCCGGGCTGGCCGACCCCGCGCTGCACGCGGCCGCGCGCGCCTGCCTGGCCGCCGCCTGCGACGCCGTCCCGCCGCCGCTGCGGCCGGAGGTGGAGGCGCTGGCCGATCTCGTCGACCGCGGGCGCAGCCCTGGTCACGCCCTGCTCGACGCCGCCCGGGCCGGTGGCCCCGCGGCCGCCCTGCTGGCCGCCACCGCGCCGGCCCTTCCCGTCCCGACCGCACCGGAGGCCCGATGAGCGACCTGCGGGAGCTGCTCGCCCGCGAGCTGACCACCGCCCGCGACCGCACGCTGCGGCTCACCGACCACGACGAGCCCGAGCTGCTGGCCCAGCACACGCCACTGCTCAGTCCGCTGGTCTGGGACCTCGCGCACATCGGCCAGCAGGAGGACCTCTGGCTGCTCCGCGGTGGCGACGCCGCCTGCCCCGGGCTGCTGCCGCCCGACGTCGAGGTGCTCTACGACGCGTTCACCCAGCCGCGCGCCGTCCGCTCCCGGCTGCCGCTGCTGCCGCCGGTGGAGGCCCGGGCGTTCTGCGCGGAGGTCCGCGGCCGCGTGCTCGACCGGCTGGACCGCCGCGGCGCGGACGACGACCCGTTCGCCGTCGCGATGGTGGTCAGCCACGAGCAGCAGCACGACGAGACGATGCTCCAGGCGCTGAACCTGCGCCCCGGTCCGCCCCTGCTGGGTGTCGGGACCCCGCTGCCCCCCGGGCGCCCCGGGGTGGCGGGCACGTCGGTGCCCGTGTCCGGCGGGGAGTTCGTGCTCGGGGTGGACGCCGCCGACGAGCCGTTCTCCCTGGACAACGAGCGCCCGGCGCACCGGGTCCACGTGCCGGCCTTCCGCATCGGGCGGGTACCGGTGACCAACGCCGAGTACGCCGCCTTCGTCGCCGACGGGGGCTACGCCGACCGGCGGTGGTGGTCGGCCCGCGGCTGGGCGCACCGGGTCGAGGCCGGGCTGGAGCGGCCGCAGTTCTGGGGCACCGACGGCACCCGGACCCGCTTCGGCGTCGTCGAGGCCGTGCCACCGGACGAACCGGTCCAGCACGTCACGTTCCACGAGGCCGAGGCGTACGCGGCGTGGGCCGGCGGGACGGGCGTCGTCCCGGCCGGGGCGCGGCTGCCCACCGAGGTCGAGTGGGAGAAGGCGGCGGTCTGGGACCCGTCGACCGGCCGGCGCCGCCGCTTCCCGTGGGGTTCCGCGCAGCCGACGGCGGCGCTGGCCAACCTGGGCGGCGCGGCGCTGCGGCCGGCGCCGGTCGGCGCGTACCCCGCCGGCGCCTCCGCGTACGGCGCCGAGCAGCTCATGGGAGAGGTGTGGGAGTGGACGTCGTCGGCCTTCGAGCCGTGGCCGGGCTTCCGGCCGATGCTCTACGCCGACTACTCCGCGCCGTTCTTCGGCGGGGACCACAAGGTGCTGCGGGGCGGGTCGTGGGCGGTGGGGCCGTCGATCCTGCGGCCGAGCTTCCGCAACTGGGACCACCCGGTCCGCCGGCAGCTGTTCAGCGGGTTCCGGCTGGCCTGGGACGCCTGATGTGCCGGCACCTCGCCTGGCTGGGACGGCCCCGGACGCTCGCGTCGCTGGTGCTCGACCCGCCGTCGTCCCTGCTCGTGCAGTCGTGGGCGCCGCGCCGCCAGCGGTACGGCACGGTCAACGCCGACGGCTGGGGGGTCGGCTTCTTCCCCCCCGGCCGGGCGGCGCCGGCGCGCTGGCGGTCGTCGCGGCCGCTGTGGGCGGACCCGTCGTTCGCCTCCGTGGCCCCGGTGCTGAGCTCCGGGTGCGTGGTGGCCGCCGTCCGCTCGGCGACGGCGGGCATGCCGCTGGAGGAGAGCGCGGTCGCCCCGTTCACCGACGGCCGGTGGCTGCTGTCGCACAACGGCCGCGTCGACCGTGCGGTGCTGCCGCCGGTGCGGGACGCCGAGTCGACCGTCGACAGCGCCCTGCTGGCGGCCCTCGTGTTCGCGCGCGGCCCGGATGCGCTCGCCGACGTCGTCCGCGAGGTCGCCGCCGCCGACCCCGGCGCCCGGCTCAACCTGCTGGCCGCCGACGGCACCCGGCTGCTGGCCACGACCTGGGGCGACACCCTCTCGACACTGGTGACCCCCGAGGGCACCGCCCTGGCCAGCGAGCCGTGGGACGACGACCCGGCGTGGACCGACGTCCCGGACCGCTGCCTGGTCGAGGCCACCCCCGACGGCCTGACGCTCACCCCGCTCGACTGACGCCCCGAGGAGCCCCGTGCCGAACTCGCTGACCAGCCACCTCGCCCCCGGCGACGCCGCGGCCGCGTTGCGCGCCGACGCGCTGGCCGGGCTGACCGCGACGCCGAGGTCGCTGCCGCCGCGGTGGTTCTACGACGCACGCGGCAGCGAGCTGTTCGACGAGATCACCCGGCTGCCCGAGTACTACCCGACGCGCGCGGAACGGGCCATCCTCACCGCCTCCGCCGGGGAGGTCGCCGCGGCGTCGCAGGCGGAGGTGCTCGTGGAGCTCGGCAGCGGGACGTCGGAGAAGACCCGCCTGCTGCTCACCGCGCTGCAGCGGACCGGCACGCTGCGCCGGTTCGTCCCCGTCGACGTCGACCCGTCGGTGCTGCGGGGCGCGGCGGAGGCGGTCACCGCCGAGTACCCGGGGGTGGAGGTGGACGCGGTGGTCGGCGACTTCACCCGGCACCTGGGCGAGCTGCCGCGGTCGGGACGGCGCCTGGTGGCCTTCCTCGGCTCCACGATCGGCAACCTCGAGCCGGGCCCGCGGGCGGCGTTCCTCGCCGAGCTGGCCGGCACCCTGCAGGCGGGCGACTCGTTCCTGCTCGGCACCGACCTGGTGAAGGACCGGCAGCGGCTGCTGCGTGCCTACGACGACGCGGCAGGGGTCACCGCGGAGTTCAACCGGAACGTGCTGGCGGTGCTGAACCGGGAGCTGGGCGCGTCGTTCGACCCGGCCGCGTTCGCGCACGTCGCGGTGTGGGACGAGCAGCGGGAGTGGATCGAGATGCGGCTGCGGTCGCGGGTCGACCAGGTGGTGCGGGTGGCCGCCCTCGACCTCGACGTCCCCTTCGCCGCCGGTGAGGAGCTGCGGACCGAGGTGTCGGCCAAGTTCCGCCGGGACGGCGTCGAGGCCGAGCTGGCCGCCGCCGGGCTGGCGCTCACGCACTGGTGGACCGATCCGGACGGCGACTTCGCCCTCTCCCTGTCCGTGCCTGCCTGAGGCCGATCCCGCCCCCGCGCCGGCCACTGCCCTGGCCCGGCCGTCCCCGCCCGCCGCCCGCCGCCCGGGCACCTTCCTCCCCGGACGCTCGTGCTCTGCCCACACCACTGGGCAGAGCACGATCAGCGCACCCCACACGTCCTTCCCCGCATGCTCGTGCTCTGCCCACGGAGGTGGGCAGAGCACGAGCTTCCGCGGACACAGGCGGTCGGTGCCCGGGTCCCGCTCCCGGCGCGGCGGACGCCTGCCGCCCCACCTGCATCCAGCTCCGGGAGCACGCCGGAAGAAGCGGTGACAGGCACCCCACCGCACTCCGGAAGGACCGCACCGTGACCCGGACCCGCACCGCCCTCGTGCTCGCCGCCGGCACCACCGGCACCCTGCTCGTCCTCGGGGCCTCCCCGGCGCTGGGCGCCGACACCGCCACCGTCTCGGTCCTGCACGGCGTGCCGGCCACCCCGGTCGACGTCTACGTCGACGGCGAGCGGCTGATCGACGACTTCCAGCCGGGCACGCTGACCGATCCCCTGGAGCTCCCCGCCGGTGAGTACGACCTCGCCCTGTACCCGGCCGACGCGCCCGACGCCTCCGGCGCCCCGCTGCTGTCGGCCGACGGGGTCGCCGTCCCCGCGGGGGCGAACGCCACCGTCGTCGCGCACCTGACCGCCGACGGCGCGCCGGCGCTCACCCCGTTCGTGAACGACACCTCGGCCGTCCCGGCGGGGCAGGCGCGCGTCGTCGTCCGGCACACCGCGGCGGCCCCGGCAGTCGACGTCCGGGCCGGCGGCGCCGTCGTCGCCCCCGGGCTGGCCAACCCCGACGAGGCCACCCTCACCGTGCCCGCCGGCACCGTGAGCGCCGACGTCGTGCTGGCCGGCACCGACACCGTCGCGATCGGCCCGGCCGACCTGTCGCTGACCGAGGGCGCGACCACGATCGTCTACGCCTGGGGCTCCCAGACCGCCGGTTACCAGCTCGCCGTCCAGACGGTCTCCGGCGCCCACTCCGCTCCCTCCGGCGTCCCCGGTGGTTCGGCCGGCCTGGCCGACGAGGACTCGTTCCCCGCGCCGCTGGCCGCCCTGTCGGTGGCGGGCCTGGCCGCGGCCGGTCTCGCTGCCCGCCGCCTGGCCGGCACGCGGGCCTGACCCGCACCGGGGAGCGATCCGATGGTGCGACCCGCTGCCGCCGGCGTGCTGCTCGGTCTGGCCCTGGCGGTCGGTACGCCGTCCGCCTGGCTGGTGACCCGGGAGCCGGCGGCGGCGGGCGCACCGCTGGAGCAGGCGCTCCCCGCTCCGACCACGCCGGTGCCGTCGTCGAACAGCACGGCGCCGGCACCGGCCCGATCCGGCGGCCCGCCCGCCGTCACGACGAGGGCGGCCACCCCGGCCGCGGTCCCCGCCGCACCGCCGCCGGTGGCGCTGGTCGTCCCGGACGTGGGCATCGAGGCGCCAGTGGACGCGGTGGGCGTAGATGACGACGGCCGGATGCACCTGCCCCGGGACGTCGACCGCGTGGGCTGGTACCGGTTCGGGCCGGCACCCGGAGCCGGCGGGTCGGCCGTGATCGCCGGCCACGTCGACGACCTCGAGCAGGGCCTGGGCGTGCTCGCGCCGCTGCGGACGACCGCCGTCGGCGCCGACGTCCTGGTCACCGACGCGGCGGGGGCCGTCACGCGGTGGCGGGTCGTGTCGCGGGAGACCGTCCAGAAGCAGGCGCTGCCGCTGGACCGGTTGTTCACCCGCGACGGGCCGGCCCGCCTGGTGCTGATCACCTGTGGCGGCCCGTTCCTCCCCGAGCTGCGCGGCTACCGGGACAACGTGGTCGTCGTCGCGGAGCCCGTCCGGTGACCGGGACACTGGAACGGCGCGGCTCGCCAGGGCCTAGGGTCGGGCACGTGCCCCCCGAGTCCCCGGCCCTGGAGCCGGACGACGCCGAGGTGGGCCGCCGCTTCGCGGCGGGCGAGGAGCAGGCCCTGGCCTGGGCCTACGAGCGCTTCGCCGGGCAGGTGCACGGCATGGCGGTCCGGGCGTTCGGCCCCGGCCCGGACGCCGAGGACGTCACCCAGCAGACCTTCGTCTCCGCCTGGACCGGCCGCGCCGGCTACCGCCCGGAGCAGGCCCCCCTGCCGGCCTGGCTGGTCGGCGTCTGCCGGCACAAGATCGCCGACACCTGGGCCCGCCGCGACCGGCAGCGCCGCACCGCGGAGGCGGCCGCCGCCCAGGCCCAGGCGGGGCCCCAACCGGGCGACCCGCCGGTCGACACCACCGTCGCCGACCGCGTCCTGCTGCTCGGCGAGCTCGACCAACTGGGCCAGCCGCAGCGGGGCATCATCGAGATGGCCTTCTTCGAGGACCTCACCCACAGCCAGATCGCCGCCCGCACCGGGCTGCCCCTGGGCACCGTCAAGAGCCACATCCGGCGCACGCTCGAGCGCCTGCGGACCCGGTTGGAGGTGGACGGTGCCGCACTGCACGCCTGACCAGCTCGCCCTGGCCGCGCTGCGCGAACCGCTGCCGGCCGCCGACGCCGCCCACCTCGAGGGCTGCGCGCGCTGCCGGGCCGAGGTGGCGTCCCTGCAGCGGGGGGTCGACGCCCTCGCCGTCCCCGCGCTGGCCGCACCCCGCGGCCCGGTGCCGCCGCCCCCGGCGGTCTGGGCGGCGATCGCGGACGCCACCGGCGTGGGCGTCCGCCCCCGGCCCGAGGTCGTCGCCGGAGCCGGGACGGCCGACACCCCGCCGGCCCCGACCCCGGCGCCGGTCACCCCACTGCGGCCGCGTCGCTCGCGGTTGTTGCTGGCCGCCGCCGCGGCCCTCGTCGTCGGTGCCGGCATCGGCGCGGGCGCGGTGGCCCTCGGCAGCCGGGACGACGACGGCGCCGCGGTGGCCGCGACCGCGCTCGACCCCCTCGAGGGCAGCGACGCCTCGGGCCAGGCACGGGTCGTCGAGCGGGACGACGGCACCCTGGTGCTCGAGGTGGACCTCGCCGCACCGGGGCTGCGCGACGACTTCTACGAGGTCTGGCTGATCGACGAGGCCGTGCAGGACATGGTGTCCGTCGGCGTCGTCCAGGGCGGGGCCCAGGTGGCGCTGCCGCTGCCCTCCGGCATCGACCTGGGCCAGTACCCCGTGGTCGACGTCTCCGTCGAGCCGCTGGACGGCGACCCCACGCACTCCGGCGACTCGGTGGCCCGGGGCCTGCTCGAGACCTGACCGCCGCCCGGCGACGGGCCCGGCGCGGCGCGCGCCTAGCGTGGAGCGGTGACCCTGCTCCACCCCGACCTCGTCCACGAGGACCTCGGCGCCGCCTGGCGCTCCGCCCGCCCCCGTCCCGCCGGCCGGCACCTGGACTCCGCCGCGTGCAGCCGGCAGAGCCACCGGGTGCTGGAGGCCGTCGCGCACCACGCCCGGCACGAGGCCGAGCTGGGCGGGTACGTGGCCGAGGCGACCGCCGAGGACCTGCTCCAGCAGGGCCGGTCGGTGATCGGCGGGCTGGTCGGCATGGCCGCCGCCGACGTCGCCTTCGTGGAGTCGGCGCAGGCGGCGCTCCTCACGCTCCTGTCCGGGTGGCGGTTGCCGGTGGGCACGCGGGTCGCCTGCCTGCCCGGCGAGTACGCGCCCAACGCCGCCCAGCTGCGCGCGGCCGGGCTGACCCCCGAGCCGCTGCCGGTCGACGACCTCGGCCGGGCCGACCTCGACGGCGTGGCCCGCCTGCTGGCCACCGCGCCGCCGCGGTTCGTGCACCTGACCCACATCGGCAGCCACCGCGGGATCGTCCAGCCCGCCCGGGAGATCGCCGCGCTGTGCCGGGAGGCCGGTGTGCCGCTGGTGCTCGACGCCGCCCAGTCCCTCGGGCACGTCGACACCGACGTGGGCGCCGACGTCGTCTACTCGACGTCCCGCAAGTGGCTGGCCGGGCCGCGGGGGGTCGGCGTCCTGTGCGTGCGGCCGGCGGTCACCGCGCAACTCACCCCGGTGCTGGTCGAGCCGGCCGACGTCCCGCCGTTGCGGGCCTTCGAGTCCGGGGAGGCGCACGTCGCGGGCCGGGTCGGACTGGTGCTGGCCGTCGGCGAGCACCTGGCGGCCGGCCCCGAGCGGGTGCGGGCCCGGCTGTCGGCGCTGGGCCGGACCAGCCGGGAGGTGCTGGAGGGAGTGGCCGGCTGGCGGGTGGTGGAGCCGCTGGAGGAGCCGACCGCCACCACCACGCTGCGGCCGCCGGACGGCGTCGACGTCGTCACCACGCGGGCGCGGCTGCTCACCGAGCACGGGATCGTGACCACCGCGATCGGCCCGGAGCGCGCCCCGGGGGAGATGACCGGCCCGGTGCTGCGGATCTCCCCGCACCTGGACGCCACCGCCGACGACCTGGAGGCCCTCGCGGCCGCCCTCCTCTGAGGCGCTAACCGGCCTGCATCGCGGCCGACACCCGGCGGTGGACGGCGAGCCGCTCCTCCAGCGCCGGGTGCACCGGCACGCCGTCGGCGACCACCGACCGCCCCGCGACGACGGTGTGCCGCGCCGACACCGGCCCGCAGCGCAGCCAGGCCTCCACGGGGTCCGACAGCGCGCCGGCGAACCGGACGCCGTCCAGCGGCCACACCGCCAGGTCGCCGCACGCCCCGACCGACAGCTCGCCGATCTCCCCGCTGCGGCCGAGGCACGCCGCGCCGCCGCGGGTGGCCATGACCAGCGCGTCTCGGGCCGACATCGCCCCGGCACCGTTGCGCAGCTTGCCCTGCAGCATCGCCGTCCGGGCCTCCAGCCAGAGGGAGGCGGAGTCGGCCGAGGCGGAGCCGTCGACGCCCAGCCCGACCGGCACGCCGGCGGCCCGCAGCTCGGCGACCGGCGCCAGGCCGCTGCCCAGCACCATGTTGGACGACGGGCAGTGCGCCGCCCCCACCCGAGCCGCCCCCAGCCGGACCACGTCGGCCGCCGAGGGCCACACCACGTGCGCCAGCCACGCCCGGTCGGTCAGCCAGCCGACGTCGGCCAGGTACTCCACCGGGCGGCGGCCGAAGGTGGCCAGGCAGAACGCGTCCTCGTCGCGGGTCTCGGCCAGGTGCGTGTGCAGCCGCACGTCCAGCGCCTCGGCCAGCTCGGCGGTGCGGGTCATGAGCGACGTCGACACGCTGAACGGCGAGCACGGGGCCAGTGCGACCCGGGTCATGGCGTGCGGCGAGGGGTCGTGGTGGGCCGCCACGAGCCGGGCGGAGTCGGCCAGGATCTCGTCGTCGTCCTGGACGACCGACGCCGGCGGCAGCCCGCCGTCCTCCACCGACAGCGACATCGAGCCGCGGGTGGCGGTGAAGCGCACGCCGAGCTCGCGGGCGGCGGCCACCTCCGCGGAGACGAGGTCGCCGGCGCCACGGGGGTGCACGTACAGGTGGTCGCCGGAGGTGGTGCACCCCGACAGCGCCAGCTCGGTCAGCCCCACGAAGGCGCTGACGTGCGCGGCCTCCTCGTCCAGCCGGGCCCACAGCGGGTACAGGGTGACCAGCCACTCGAACAGGCCACCGGCCAGCGCGGGCGCGAAGGCGCGGGTCAGGTTCTGGTACAGGTGGTGGTGGGTGTTGACCAGGCCCGGGGTGACCAGGCAGCCGCGGGCGTCGATCCGGCGGACGGCGTCCGGTCGCGGGTCCGCCGGCCCGCCGACCGCGCTGACCACGCCGCCGGTGACCGCCACCCAGCCGCCGGCGATCTCCCGGCCGGCGTCGTCGACGGTGGCCAGCAGCTCCGCGTCGTGCACGAGCAGGTCCGCGGTCTCCACGCGGGCATCCTGCCCGCGGCGCGGGTGCCCGGCGACGTCAGCGGCTCACTCGACGGTCTCGATGTCGAACTGCGCGGTGCCGTCCTCGACGGAGGTGACGGTGATCTTGAGCTCGATCTCCTCCTCGGTCTCCGGGTCGGTGGCGGTGCACTGGGTGGACGCGTCCACCTCCGCCTCCAGGTCACCGGGGCAGGAGACGTCGGGGGCGACGCCGAACTCGGCCTCGATCGCGCTGGCCACCTGGTTCTCCAGCTCCCCCTGCTCGATGGCCGAGCTGCACGCGGTCAGTCCGAGGGCCAGGGCGGGGACGGCGAGGAACAGGACCGGACGACGGCCGGGTCGGGGCACGGGGTCCTCCTGGAGGTGGTGCGCGGGGAGATCAGCCGACCCTAGTACCGAGACCCGAACGGCCCCCGCGGGGCCGGGTGGCTCGCACCCGGCCCCGCGGGGGCCGTCGTCGTCGCGGTCGTCAGAGGGTGAAGAGGGCGACCCGCTGCTGCAGCTCGGAGGCCTCACCGGCCAGCTGCTCGGCGAGCACCCGCGACTCCTCGATCCGGCCGGCGCTGGTCTCGGACGCCCCGGCCCCGGCCTCGGCGCCGCGGGCGATGTCCTCACTGCCCTGCGCGGCCACGCCGATGTTGCGGTCGATCTCGGCGGCGGCGGCGGTCTGCTGCTCGACGGCGGCGGCGATCGTCGCCTGCAGGGCGTTGATCTGCCCGACGGTCTCCCCGATCCGGCCGATCGCGCGCACCGCCTGACCGGAGTCGGCCTGGATGGCCTGGATGCGCTGGGAGACGTCCTCGGTCGCCTTGGCCGTCCCCTGCGCGAGCTCCTTGACCTCGTTGGCCACGACGGCGAAGCCCTTGCCGGCCTCCCCCGCCCGCGCCGCCTCGATGGTCGCGTTGAGCGCCAGCAGGTTGGTCTGCTCGGCGATGCCGGTGATGACCTTGATGACGTTGCCGATCTCGGCCGACGAGCTGCCCAGCTGGGTGAGCGTGTCGTTGGTGCTGGCGACGATGCGGACGGCGTCCTCGGCGACGCCGGCGGCCTCCTGGGCCGACCGCGAGATCTCGCGGATCGAGGCGCTCATCTCGGCCGAGCCGGTGGCCACCTGGCCCACGTTGCCGGAGACGGCGGCGGCGGTGCCGGACACCGACTGGGCGTGCTGCGCGCCGGTGCGGGAGGCGTCGACCACGCCCGCCGTGGCCCGGGCGAGGTCGCCGACCAGGGTGGTCATCGAGCCGGCGGACGTCGCGACGCCGGCGACCATCTCCCGGATGCGGCCCACGCCCTGGGAGAGCGCCCGGCCCAGCTGGCCGAGCTCGTCCTCGGTGTCCGCGGTGATGGCGTGCGACAGGTCGCCGCGGGCGAGGGCGTCGGCCGCCTCGCGGGCCGGCAGGATCCGGCGCCGGATGTCCCGGGCCAGGGCGATGCCCAGGCCGAGGGCCAGCGCCGTGCCGACGGCGAGCAGCGCCAGGGTCCAGGCCCGGGCCGTAGCGAAGCTGTCGCCGATCTTGGCGCGGCTGGCCGCCTCGTCGGCGACGAGGACGTCCTTCATCTCCGACAGGTCGGCCTGGAGCTGGATGTAGGCCGCGGTGGCGGCGTCACCCAGCGTCTGGGCCTGCGGGTCGCGGGCAGCCGTGGCGGCGCGGTAGGCGGCGTCCTTGGTCACCATGTCCTCCCAGTCGGCGGCGAGCAGCTCGGCGTGGTCCTGCAGCGCAGCCGGGGTGTGGGCCAGCAGTGCTGCGATGTCGGCGTCCGTGGCCGCCCGGGACTCCTCCTGCAGGCCGGTCTGCATCTGGGCGATGTCGTGCTGGCCCTGGACCGCGCCGAGCGCGGCGACCAGCCCGTGCACCGAGTAGGCCTGGAAGTCGTCGGTCAGCTCCTGCAGGTCGGCCAGCGGGCGCACGTCACGGGCGGCGAGATCGTCGACCCGGCCGTGGATCGACGACATCTGCGCGACGTTGATCAGCCCGAGGGTCACCATGACCGCCGCGACGCCCAGGAAGGCGGCGACGAGCTTGGTGCGGACGCTGCGCCGCAGGAACGAGGGGGTGAGGGACACCGGGTGGGCTCCATCGACGAGACAGGGAGGGACTCTCGGTCATCGGCCCGCCGTCGTCCGCATTGAGCGGAGCAGCCGGATGTGACCCATCCCATCCCGTCAGACCCCCAGCACCAGCCGGGCCACCGCCGGGGGGAGGTCGTCGCCCAGCGGCCGGCGGCCGACCAGCCGCCCCGTCTCCGCCGGGGGGACGCCGGCGGCCTGCAACACCTCGAGGGCCTGGACGTCGGGCAGCGCCTCGAACCAGCGCCGGCCGAGCGCGGCCCGCCCCGCGGCGGTGGGCCGCCCCCACAGCCGCAGCCGCGCCATGCCGCCGTCCGGGAAGACGTCCAGGCGCACCCGCTCGACCGCCGGTCCACCCGCGAGCACGAACCGGTGGCGCGTGTCGGGCTGCAGCCGGGTCCGGGGGAGGACGACGACCTCGCCGTCCGGGCCGGTGCCGGTGAGGGACGCCGAGCCGGGCGCGTTGCCCAGGAACCAGGTGGTGTCCAGCTCGGCGAGGGTGACCACGCCCTCGCAGGCCAGCGCGAGCTCCACCCAGTCGTTGCCCTCGCCGCGGCGCCGGCGGGTCTCCCAGCCCTCGCCCATCGAGCGGGCCGGGCCGGGGCCGATCAGCTGCCGCGGGGAGCCGTAGAACTCGTCGCTGACCCCGGTCACCCGGCCCCCGGACTCCTCCGCGGCCAGGTCGAAGGGGCCGGCGTCGAGCAGCCGTGGATCGGGCAGCACGGTGCCGTGCACGCGCAGCCGGGCGACGCCGCCGTCCGGGTGGATGGTGAGCCGCACGTGCGTGATCCGCCGGTCGGGGTCGACGGGGAAGACGTTGGCCGCGTCGCCGGCGATCTCCGACGGCGGCAGCAACGGCCGCCAGTCCGCCCGGTCGAGCTCGGCCACGGTGGGGTGGCCCTCCACCGCGGTCGCGTCCACGGACGCCCGCGTCGGTGAGTTGCCGGTGAAGAACGTGGTGTCGACGACGACAGCGGCCACCACCCCGGGCGCGCCCAGCCGGACGACCGCCCAGTCGGCCCCGGGCGTGCGCCGGCGGCGGGTCTCCCAGCCGTCGTACTCCTTGCCGCGGGCGCCGAACTCCGTGCGGGGCACCGGCGGGTGCGGCAGCAGGAGGTTCTCCTTGGCCGCGAAGAACTCGTCGCTGGCGGCGACCACAGCACCTCCCAGCGCGCGGCCGGCCAGGTCGGGCAGGCGGGTCCAGTCCGTCATGGCGCTCCCTCGCGGTGCGGGGCCGGGGCGGGGCAGGGCGAGGCCACTGTGGCACCGCCCGGGCCGCCGTTCACCGTGCGGCGCCGCGGACCAGCAGCCGGCCGATCGGTGCGCCGTCGGCCGGCCGCCCGCGCAGCCACGTCCGGCGGACGACGCCGGTGAGCTGCCGGCCGGCGTAGGGCGTCAGGGCGTGCCGGTGCCGGAGCGCGCCGACCGGCGCGACCTCGTCGGGCGCGAACGCCACCAGGTCGGCGTCGCGCCCGACCGCGATCGCCCCCTTGGCCGGCAGCCCGGCCAGCCGCGCCGGCGCCGCGGACATCCACTCCACGACCTGCGCCAGCGTCAGTCCCCGCGCCCGCGCGCCGGTCCACACCGCGGGCAGGCCGACCTGCAGCGACGCGATGCCGCCCCAGGCCGCCCTGAAGTCCCCGCTGTCGAGGTGCTTGAGCTCGGGCGGGCACGGCGAGTGGTCGCTCACGACGAGATCGACGTCGCCGTCGGCCAGCGCCGCCCAGAGCGCCTCCCGGTGCTCCGTCCGGCGGATCGGCGGGCAGCACTTGAACGCCGTGGCGCCGTCGGGCACCTCCTCGGCGGCGAAGGTGAGGTAGTGCGGGCAGGTCTCCACCGTGATCCGCACCCCGTCGGCGCGGGCGCGGCGCAGCAGCGGCAGCGCGCCGGCGTCGGCCAGGTGGACGACGTGCGCCCGCGCCCCCGTGTCGCGGGCCGCCGCCACCAGGCCGGCGACGGCCGTCTCCTCCGCCGCCTCCGGCCGGGACGCGAGGAAGGCAGCGTAGCTGGGGCCGCGGGGCGGGGGCGCTGCGGCGATGACGTCGGCGTCCTCGGCGTGGACGATCAGCAGCCCGTCGAGGCGGGCGAGCTCGGCGAGGGCGGCCCGCAGGCCGGCGTCGTCCAGCGGGGGGAACTCGGGCACCCCGGAGTCGAGCAGGAAGCACTTGAACCCGGCGACGCCGGCCTCGTGCAGTAGGCGCAGCTGGTCGACGTTGCCGGGCACCGCGCCGCCCCAGAAGGCGACGTCGACGGCGACCTGCCCCCGGGCGGCCTGCTGCTTGACCCGCAGCGCCTCGACCGTGGTCGTCGGCGGCACCGAGTTCAGCGGCATGTCGACGATCGTGGTTACGCCTCCGGCCGCCGCGGCCCGGGTCGCGGTGGCGAAGCCCTCCCACTCGGTGCGGCCCGGCTCGTCGACGTGCACGTGGCTGTCGACCAGACCCGGCAACAGCACCTCGTCGCCGGCGAGGGTCACCGCACCGGCCGGGGCGTCGTCGAAGCCGGTGACGGCGGTGATCCGCCCGCCCCCGGTGTGCACCGCGGCGGCCCGTTCCCCGTCGGGGAGCACCACCCGCCGCGCGCGGACGACGAGGCTCACCGCAGGGGCCGGAAGAGCTCCCGGACGTCGGCCACGAGCAGCTCGGGCTGCTCCATCGCGGCGAAGTGACCGCCGCGGTCGTGCTCCCGCCACAGCCGCAGGTCGGCGAACTGCTCCTGCACCCACTCGCGAGGCGGCTGGAAGATCTCGTGCGGTAACAGCGACACCCCGGTGGGGACGCCGACCGCCGGCGTCCGCCCGGTCGGCGACTGCGCCATCTGCCAGTACATCCGCGCCGACGAGGTGGCCGAGGCGGTGAACCAGTAGGTGCTGACGTGGTCGAGGATGCGGTCGGCGCCCAGCACCGCGACCGGGTCGCCGTCGCAGTCGGCCCACGCGGCGAACTTCTCCAGGATCCAGGCGCACTGACCGGCCGGTGAGTCGGTGAGCCCGTACCCGAGGGTCTGCGGGCGGGTGCGCTGCTGCTGGTTGTAGGCCGCGCCCTCGGCGCGGAAGCGGCGCTCCCGGTCCAGCGCCCGCTGCTCGCGCTCGGTGAACTCCGTCCGTCCGGCCGGCGGCCCGGTGACCACCATGTTCAGGTGGATGCCCACCACCCGGTCGGGGTGGCGGGCGCCGAGGTTGGCCGAGACGAACGAGCCGATGTCGCCGCCCTGGGCGCCGAAGCGCGGGTACCCGAGCCGGTCCATCAGCTGCACCCACGCGTCGGCAGTGCGCTCCAGGCCCCACCCCGGCGCGGACGGCTTGCCGCTCCAGCCGAACCCGGGCAGCGAGGGGACGACGACGGAGAAGGCGTCACGGCCGTCGGCGGGGTCGGTGAGCGGCCCGAGGACGTCGAGGAACTCCGCGACCGACCCCGGCCAGCCGTGGGTCAGCAGCAGCGGCAGCGCGCCGTCGTGCGGGGAGTGCACGTGGAGGAAGTGGATCGGCAGCCCGTCGATCTCGGTGACGAACTGCGGGACGGCGTTGAGTCGCTCCTGCCGGGCCGGCCAGTCGTAGCCGTCGGCCCAGTACCCGCAGAGGTCGTGCAGGTACTCCAGCGGCACGCCCTGTGACCAGTCGTCGACGGTGGCGGGCTCCGGCCAGCGGGTGCTCCGCAGCCGCCGGCGCAGGTCCTCGACGTCGGCGGCAGGCACGGCCACGGTGAAGGGGCTGATCACCGCGCCACCGTAGCGGGGCTCGTGCGGCTCGGCTCCCTCCCCGAGGAGAGCCAGGCGCCCTCGTCCCACGAGCTGGCCGCCTTGCACCGCATCAACCCCGCGACCGCCGCCAAGGGGCTCAACCAGCTGGTGTCCGACGGGGTTCTCTACAAGAGACGAGGAGTGGGGATGTTCGTCGCCCCGGGCGCCCGTGAGCAGCTGCTCGAGCGGCGGCGCAGCGAGTTCGCCGACCTGTACGTCCGCCCGCTCATGACCGAGGCACAGAAGCTGGGCATCTCCAGCCGGGAGCTGACGGCCATGATCGACCGCTGGGGAGAGGCCCGATGACCGCCGCGGCCACCGTCACCGACGTCACCATGCGCTTCCGGGAGCACACCGCCCTGGACGACGTCACCACCGCCTTCGACCAGGACACCATCACCGGGCTGCTGGGCCGCAATGGCGCCGGCAAGACCACGCTGATGCAGCTCCTCACGAGCACCGGGTGCCGACACGCCACCGCGTCGAGCAGTCGGTCGGCACGCTGGCCGTCGCTCTGCCGCTCGCCCTGGCCGCGGTCCTGGCCGTCCTGTCCTTCGTCGGCCTGCGACGGACGGTGCCCTGACCGGCCTCTCCCGCACCGCGTCGCCCCCTTCGTCACGTGACGGAGGGGGTGATGTGCGTCGGTGGCCGGTGGCTGCGTGCCGCCCGAGGCCCTCATCCGCGGGCGAACGGGACCGGGCGCGTGAATGTTCCCGGGAATGCCGGCAGGGCCCCAGCACGGATGCTGGGGCCCTGGCGGAAAGGTTTGTCCGGCGGCGTCCTACTCTCCCACCCCGTCTCCGGGGCAGTACCATCGGCGCTGAGAGGCTTAGCTTCCGGGTTCGGAATGAGACCGGGCGTTTCCCTCTCGCCATGGCCGCCGTAACGCTGTGAACATGTCGAACCTGCCGGGGGGCCGGTTCGTGCGTTCAGAACTACACAGTGGACGCGTGGTGCATGCTTTGACTTGGATCTTCCGGAGCGGAGGCTCTTGGAGGTGTGTGGTCAAGCCCTCGGCCTATTAGTACCGGTCAGCTCCACGCCTTGCGGCGCTTCCACTTCCGGCCTATCAACCCGCTGGTCTGGGCGGGGGCCTTACCCGGTTGTCCCGGTGAGAGACCTCATCTTGAAGCGAGCTTCCCGCTTAGATGCTTTCAGCGGTTATCCCTGCCGAACGTAGCCAACCAGCAGTGCACCTGGCGGTACAACTGGCACACCAGAGGTTCGTCCGTCCCGGTCCTCTCGTACTAGGGACAGCTCTTCTCAAGTCTCTTACGCGCACGGCGGATAGGGACCGAACTGTCTCACGACGTTCTAAACCCAGCTCGCGTACCGCTTTAATGGGCGAACAGCCCAACCCTTGGGACCTACTCCAGCCCCAGGATGCGACGAGCCGACATCGAGGTGCCAAACCATCCCGTCGATATGGACTCTTGGGGAAGATCAGCCTGTTATCCCCGGGGTACCTTTTATCCGTTGAGCGACACCGCTTCCACATGCCGGTGCCGGGTCACTAGTCCCAGCTTTCGCTCCTGCTCGACCCGTCGGTCTCACAGTCAAGCTCCCTTGTGCACTTGCACTCGACACCTGATTGCCAACCAGGCTGAGGGAACCTTTGGGCGCCTCCGTTACATTTTGGGAGGCAACCGCCCCAGTTAAACTACCCACCTGACACTGTTCCTGATCCGGATCACGGACCGAGGTTAGACATCCAATTCGACCAGAGTGGTATTTCAACGGCGACTCCACGGACACTGGCGTGCCCGCTTCACAGTCTCCCACCTATCCTACACAAGCCGAACCGAACACCAA
>NZ_JBJGYW010000024.1:0-84094 GCF_054050215.1 Geodermatophilus sp. SYSU D01186
GCTCCAAGCCCCACCACCCGCAACCCGACGCCCACACGGCCCGCCCCGGCCCCCCCCCCCCCCCCCCCCCCCCCCCCCCCCCCCCCCCCCCCCCCCCCCCCCCCCCCCCCCCCCCCCCCCCGGGGGTGCCCGTCCGGGGCGCCCGGCGCCCACGACCGCCGGCCGTCGGGCAGCCGGCCGCAGGCCACCTCGAGGGCCAGCGACCAGTCCGGGTCGGTCCAGTAGCCGCTGTGCCCGCCGATCCCGGTGACCGCCCGGGTCTGCAGCGCGAGGTCGCCGGGCACCGGGTCCAGCAGCCGCCACTCGTTGCCGCACACCCGGCGGCCGGTGCGCGGGTCGACCCAGTCCGGCTGCGGCGTCGCCGGGTCGTCGAGCCGCCGCGAGACCAGCGGGCCGCCGTCGTGGCTGTGGTCCCAGCTGGTGACCGGCCCGGCGACGGGGTCGGTGTCGCGGTACAGGCTCACCCACCGGAACGCCCCCGCCATCCCGCGCAGCAGCTCCGGCGGCACGTAGTGCGGGAAGCCGCGGGTGAACTGCAGCCGCAGCTGGGACCCGAAGGTCACCCACCGCACCCGGCCGCGGACCTCCTCGGGCAGCCACAGCAGGGCGACCAGCGAGATCAGGCTGCCCTGGCTGTGCGCGGCCACGACCACCTCCCGCACCGGCGCGGGGTTGACCGCCGGCCGCGATCCGGCCGGCCCGGCGTCCTCGTCGTCCTCCAGCGGGTCGGGCACACCCAGGTGCCAGCAGATCCGGCGCACCAGCGCCGGGACGACCTCCGAGGCGTACGGCGGCGGCACGAACGGGTGCGCCGTGCGCGGCCAGAACGCCACCACGTCCCACACCACGTTCAGCCCGCGCCGGGCACCCTCCCTGCGCAGCGCGCCCCGGGCCAGCAGCACCGTGCCCAGCCCGATCCCGAGCAGCGCCACCTGGCCCACCCCGATGACCACGTCGTCCCCGGTCACCGTGCCGCCGGGCGGGGAGGACACGCCGGTGAGCAGGCTGACCGGGAACGCCGGGTCCTCCCCCGCGCCGCGGGCCGACCACGACGCCGCCCCGATGGCCGCGGCCAGCACCAGGCCGAGGGCGGTCCAGAAGCCGAGCACCAGGGGGACGGCGTTCTTCATCCGTGCCCGCTGCATCGCCCTGCCGGCCGCGTGCACCCACGGCGGCGGCAGGTGGAGCGCGGGCGGGTCCCCGAAGGTCATCGCCGCCTGCGCCCGGGCGCGGAACACCCGCCGCCGGCGGCCGGCCCGCAGCCTCGCGGCGACGGCGAGCGCGGCGAACACCAGCGCGGTCAGCCCCCACGCGTAGGAGAACCGCTGCAGGAGCTCCGGCACGTCCACGTCGGTGCCGGTCAGCCCGTCGACCAGCTCCTCGACGCCGAGGGTGAGCCCGGCGCTGGAGCCGACCGCCAGGTAGCAGCCGACCGCCGTCGCCAGCGCGGCGGACATCCCGCCGGCGAAGCGGCGGAACGGGCGCGGCGTGCGGCGGGCGGCCGCCCGCGTCCCGGCGGCGAGGCCGGCGACGGCCAGCACGAGCAGGGTCACCGCGCCGGTGCCCGCGAGGACCAGCAGCGCGACCGCCGGTTCGGTCCCCGGCAGCCGGCCGGCGCCGGAGACGTCGGTGACCGCGACGGCGACCAGGGCCAGCACCAGCGCACCCCCGGTGAGCACCTGGACGGCCCCGGCCGCGGCCGCGGTCCAGCGCACCGCCCGGGCGCGGTCGGGTGCACCGGCCTCCAGCACCGTCGCCCGCCGCTCCGGGTCGCCCGCGAACAGCACGACCAGCGCCACCAGGCCCAGCACGGCGGCGGCGTACCAGCGCCAGCCCGCCGCCCAGCCGGTCCCGCCGTCGGCGGCCACCGACAGCCCGAGCCAGGCGACGACGAGCAGCCCCGCGGCGTGGTGCAGCCGGCGCAGCGACGGGCTGTCGGGGTCGCCGTCGAAGAACGCGGCGTCCCCGAGGCCGGGCAGCCCGTCGGCGCCGTGCCCGAGGTCACGGGGGCCGGCGTGGGCGAACCGGTAGCGGCGGCCGGTGTCGACCGCGCCGATCCGCGACAGCCCGGTGACGAGGGCGGCGGCCACGAGGAGTCCGGCCACGACGACGACCCGGTCGGCCACCGGCAGGCCCCGGCCGGCCAGCCACTGCCAGGCGAGCAGGTCGACGACGACGAGGCAGTCGGCGAGCGCGAACAGGCCGGTGAGCACCAGGCCGACGGTGCGCAGCAGCGCCCCGCACAGCGCGTGCAGGCGACGCTGGGCGCCGGTCTCCGGCGGCGGCAGCATGAACTGGGCGGCGTTGACGATGCCGAAGGGGATGAGCAGCAGCCACAGGCCCTGCGCCCACGAGCCCGACGTCCACCGGCCCCAGTGGAAGGCCTCGAGCAGGTGCCCGTCGGGGGCCGGCACCTCGTGCTGCTGGGCGTCGGCGGGGCGGAAGCAGCGGCTGCGGTCGTCCCCCGCGACCTGGACGGTGTGCGCGCTGCCCAGCATGTAGCCCGGCGGGGTCCCGCTGACACCGTGGACCCGCAGCTCGACCCAGCCGGCCATCGGCTCTCCTCCTCCGCCGCCCGCCGCGCACGTCACGGTTGACCGTCGGGTGTGCGGGCATGATCTGCCCCGTTCCCCGGCCCCGGCCAGACCCGAGCCCCCGCCGTACCGTCCTCGCCCACCCGCCTGGAGGCGTTCCGCATGTCCGCACCCGTCGAGTTCTCCGTCTGGGCACCGCTGCCGAAGCGGGTCCGGCTCCAGGTCGACGGCGCGGTGCACGACATGCGCCGGGACGACGACGGGTGGTGGCGCGCCGTGGTCGAGGCGGCACCGGAGGCCGACTACGGCTTCCTGCTCGACGAGGACGGGACGCCCCGGCCCGACCCGCGCTCGCGCCGCCAGCCCGACGGCGTGCACGGGCTGTCCCGCCGCTTCGACCCGGCGGCGTACGGCTGGGGCGACTCCGCCTGGACCGGCCGCCCCCTGGCCGGTGGCGTGGTCTACGAGATGCACGTCGGCACGTTCACCCCGGAGGGCACCCTCGACGCGGCGGCCCGGCGGCTGGACCACCTGGTGGAGCTCGGCGTCGACTTCGTCGAGCTGCTCCCGGTCAACGGCTTCAACGGCACCCACAACTGGGGCTACGACGGCGTCCTCTGGTACACGGTGCAGGAGGAGTACGGCGGCCCGGCGGCCTACCAGCGCTTCGTCGACGCCTGCCACGCGCGGGGCATGGGCGTGATCCAGGACGTCGTCTACAACCACCTGGGCCCATCGGGGAACTACCTGCCGCTGTTCTTCCCCGTGTTCTCCGAAGGCGCCAACACCTGGGGCAACTCGGTCAACCTGTCGGGGCCGGACTCCGACGAGGTGCGCCGCTACATCATCGACAACGCCCTCATGTGGCTGCGCGACATGCACGTCGACGGCCTGCGGCTGGACGCCGTCCACGCGCTGGTCGACGAGCGGGCCACCCACCTGCTGGAGGAGCTGGCCCAGGAGGTGGACCGGCTGTCGGTCGCCGAGGGGCGGCCGCTGACGCTGATCGCCGAGAGCGACCTCAACGACCCGCGCATGGTCACCCCGCGGGTGGCCGGCGGCACGGGGCTGACCGCGCAGTGGAGCGACGACTTCCACCACGCCCTGCACGCCACGCTCACCGGCGAGGGACAGGGCTACTACGCCGACTTCGCCGCGGCCGGGCTCGCCGGCCTGGCCAAGACCCTGACCGGGGCCTTCTTCCACGACGGCGCGTGGTCCAGCTTCCGCCGCCGGCACCACGGCCGGCCCGTGGACACCGGCGTCCTGCCCGGCTGGAAGTTCCTCGCCTATCTGCAGGACCACGACCAGATCGGCAACCGCGCGGTCGGGGACCGGATCTCCGCCTCCCTCTCCCCCGACCTGCTCGCCGTCGGCGCCACCATCGTGCTCACCAGCCCGTTCACGCCGATGCTGTTCATGGGCGAGGAGTGGGGCGCCTCGACGCCGTGGCAGTTCTTCACCAGCCACCCCGAGCCCGAGCTGGGCCGGGCCACCGCCGAGGGCCGGATCGGCGAGTTCGCCGAACACGGCTGGGACGCCGACGTCGTCCCCGACCCGCAGGACCCCGAGACCTTCACCCGCTCGAAGCTGGACTGGGAGGAGCTCGAACGGGAGCCGCACTCCCGGCTGCTGGGCGTGCACCGGGCGCTGCTGGCCCTGCGCCGGGCGCACCCGGACCTGGTGGACCCCGACCTGTCGCGGATCGCGGTCACGTGGGACGACGCCGAGCGCTGGCTGGTCGTGCACCGCGGGTCGCTGCGGGTGGTGGCGAACCTCTCCGGCGAGGCCCGGGAGGTCGACCTCGACGTCCCGGCGGGCGAGGTGCTGTTCGCCAGCGGCGAGCTGCCGACCATCGACGGGCGCACGGTGACGGTGCCCCGCGAGAGCGCCGTCGTGGTCTCCACCCGCTGACGTGCGCCGCCTGCTCCCCGGGGCTGCGGCCGAGCTGACCGACGCCGACCTGGCCGACGCCTACCGGCCGCCGCCCGGTCGCTCGCTGCGGACGAACTTCGTGGCCTCCCTCGACGGCGCGATCACCGTCGAGGGGAAGAGCGCCGGGCTGGGCTCCCCGGGCGACCAGCGGGTGTTCCGGGTCCTGCGGGCCCTGGCCGACGTCGTCCTCGTCGGGCACGGGACGGCGGCGGCCGAGGGCTACCGGCCGGTCGCGGCGGACCCCGCCGTCGGGGCGCTGCGCGCCGCGCTCGGCCGGAGGGCGACCGCGCCGATCGCCGTCGTCTCCCGTCGGGCGTCGCTCGCCCCCGGGGACCGGCTGGCGGTCGACTCCACGATCCTGGTCACCTGCGCCGCCTCCGACCCCGGCCGCCGGGCGGCTCTGGCCGACGCCGGCGTGACGGTGCTGGTCTGCGGGCAGGACGACGTCGACCTGCCGCTCGCGCTGGACCGGCTGGCCGACCTCGGCCACGAGCAGGTGCTGTGCGAGGGCGGGCCGCAGCTCTTCCGCGCCGCCCTGCGGGCCGGGGTCGTCGACGACCTCGCGCTCACGCTGTCACCGGCGCTGGTCGGGGCGGGGCAGCCACACCTGCTCGGCGAGCCGCTCACCGACCTCGTGCCGCTGGAGTTGCGGCACGTGCTGGAGGACGACGGCGTCCTGTTCACCCGCTACGCGATCACCCGCTGACGAGCCGGACCACGTCGCCGTAGCCGGTCAGGCGGGCGTCCGCGGTCAGCAGGACGGCGTCCTCCGCCACGGCCTGGGCGACGAGCAGCCGGTCGAACGGGTCGCGGTGCACGTCGGGCAGGTGCTCGACCGCGGCCGCGTGCTCCGCGGTGACGGGCAGGGAGTCGAGCCCCAGCTCACGAGTGACCCGGCGTGACCACCTCCGGACGTCATCACCGAGGGACAGCTTGCCGAGGCGCTGCTTGATCGCCAGCTCCCAGATGCTGACGGCCGACAGCATCCGCTGATCGGCGTCGGCCAGGAGCTCCTCCGCTGCACCGAGCCGTTCGGGCGTGGCCGCGGCCCACATCACCACGTGGGTGTCGAGGAGGAACCTCACTCCTCGCCCTCGAAGGCGCGCTGCAGGTCCTCCGGCAGCGGGTCGTCGAAGTCGTCGGCGATCCAGACGTTGCCCCTGTCGAATCCGAAGTTGGGCGTCCGGCGCGCTGGGGCAACCAGCCGAGCCACCACCCGACCGCGGTTGGTGATCTCGATCTCCTCGCCCGCGGCGACCCTCTCCAGCAGCCGAGACAGGTGGGTCTTCGCCTCGTGGACCCCGACCGATGTAGTCACATCACTTAGTCTACTGTTCGCGCTCCCTCTGGACCGGCCCTCGGCACCCGCGGGACCGGTCGGCGCTGCTAGCTTCCCGCCGGTGGGCGACGCGAGCACCGGTCCAGGGTCCTTCGCCGAGCTGCTGCGCCGCTTCCGCGACCGTGCCGCGCTCAGCCAGGACGAGCTCGCCGCCCGCGCCGGCCTGACCGCCAAGGCCGTCGGGGCCTTGGAACGCGGCGAGCGCCGCCGGCCCTACCCGCACACCGTCCGCGCCCTCGCCGACGCCCTCGGCCTGGCCGGCGGGGACCGGGCCGCGCTGACCGCGGCGTCGCGCCCGGCCGGGGAGGAGCAGCCGCCACCCCCGGTCGGCCTGCCGCTGCCCCCCACGCCACTGGTCGGCCGGGACGCCGAGCGTGCGGAGGTGCTCGGGCTGCTGCGCTCGGGCGCGACCCGGCTGCTCACCCTCACCGGGCCGGGTGGCGTGGGCAAGACCAGCCTGGCGCTCGACGTCGCTCGAGCCCTGGCCGGCGACTTCCCCGACGGGATCGCCGTCGTCGAGCTGGCGCCGGTCCGCGAGGCGCGGCTGGTGCTGCCGACGCTCGCCCGCGCCCTCGGCGCCCGGCAGCTCGCCCCTCCCCTCGGCGACTCGCTGGCCGCCTTCGTCGGGACCCGGCGGCAGCTCGTCGTCCTCGACAACGTCGAGCACGTGCTCGACGCGGCGGCCGACGTCGCCGACCTGCTGGCCCGCTGCCCCGGACTGGCGGTGCTGGCCACCAGCCGGGCGGCCCTGCGCGTGCGGGCCGAGCGCGACCGTCCGCTGGACCCGCTGCCCGTGCCGGCCGGCGCCGACGTCGCGTCGGTCGCCGCGTCCCCCGCCGCGCAGGTGTTCCTCGACCGTGCCCGCGCCGCCGGCCGGGCGGTGCCGCTGACCGGGGCGACGGCGGCCGACGTGGCCGCCATCTGCCGGCGCCTGGACGGGCTGCCGCTGGCCCTCGAGCTGGCCGCCGCGCACGCCCGCTTCCTCTCCCCCGCCGCGCTGCTGGCCCGCCTCGACCAGGCGGTGGGCCTCCCGCGGTCCCGGGACCTGCCCGAGCGCCAGCGCACCGTCCGGGCGACGCTGGACTGGAGCCACGACCTGCTCACCCTCGACGAGCAGGTGCTGCTGCGCCGGCTGGCGGTCTTCCCCGGCGGGTTCTCGCTGGCGGCCGCGCAGGAGGTGGCGGGGGACGGTGGCGACGTCGTCCCGGCGCTCGGCGGCCTGGTGGAGCAGTCGCTGGTGGCCGTGCAGGGCGACCGCTACCGGATGCTGGAGCCGGTGCGCCAGTACGCGGCCGCCCGGCTCCAGGAGGCCGGCGAGACCGACGCGGTGGCCGACCGCGCGGCGGAATGGGGCTGCGCGCTCGCCTCGGGCGCCCGGGCCGGCCTGCGCGGGGCGGAGCAGGCCGCGTGGCTGGACCGGCTGCAGCGCGAGCACGGAAACCTCAGTGCCACCTTCGGCCGGCTGGTCGACAGCGGCCGCCTGGGTCCGGCCGCGCGGCTCGGCGCGGACACCTGGCTGTACTGGGCGCTGCGCGGCGACGTCGTCGAGGGGCTCGGGTGGGTCGAGCGCGTGCGAGACGCCGCCGGGACAGGGACGCTGCCGCCGGCCGAGCGCGCGGCGCTGCAGCTGGCCCTGGCCGGGCTCCGCTACGCGGCCGGTGACATCGCGGGCATGCGGGCCCCCGCGGCCGAGGCGGTCCCGGCCGCCCGCGCGGCCGGCGCCGACGACCTGCTCGCCGAGGCGCTGGTCCTGTCCGGGTCGGCGGCGGTCTTCCTCGGCGACCTCGACCGGGCCGCCGGGGAGCTGGCCGAGGCGGCGTGGCTGGGGCGGACGGCGGGCCTGCCGTGGGCGCTGGCCCACGCGACCCTCGCCGAGGCGCAGCGGCTGGTCCAGTCCGGGGACCTCCCCGGGGCGGCCGCCGGACTGGACGACGCCGAGCGGGTGGCCCGCGAGATCGGCAGCCCGTTCACCCTGGCCACGGTCCTCAACATGCGCGCCACCCTCGCCCAGGGCACCGGGGACGACGCCGCGGCGCTGGCCTGCCTCACCGAGGCCGCCGACCTGGCCGCCGCCGTCGCCACCACCTGGACGCTGGCCTACACCCTCCCGGGGCTGGCGGTGCTGGCCGCGCAGCGCGGGCGCCCGGAGCTGGCGGCGGAGCTGTTCGCGGCCGGGTCGGCGACCGCCGAGGCGGCGTCCGTGGCGGTCAGCTTCCCGCCGGACCTGGAGCGGGCCGGCCACTGGCTGGCCGCGGTGCGCGCCGAGCTGGGTGAGGAGGCGTTCCGGCGGGCCTGGGAACGCGGCCGCGGCGTCCGGCCGGCCGACGTCCCCGGGCTCGCCGCCCGGCTCACGCGGCCGACCGCACCCGCCTGACGTAGCGCCGGTACCGCCGGAGGAACACCGTCCGCGCCAGCAGGCGGACCGGCAGCGGCAGCTTGGCCAGCATCTCGGCGGCCTCGTCCGGGGTGGCCTCCTCGAGGACCGACCCGAACATGATCGGCAGCTCCGCCAGGGACATCTGCGCCAGCCCGTGGTCGCCCAGCTGCGCCCACTCCTCCGTCGACACGTGCCGCGCGGCCAGCGGCAGGATCTCCCGCTCCTCCTCGTCGAGGTGCTCCACGAGGGCGGCGCGCAGCGCGTCGAAGGTCGCGGCGACCTCCTCGGTGACCGCCGGCCGCGCCTCGGCCTCCCAGCGCGCCAGCGCCGCGGGCAGCCGGTCGATGTGCTGCTCGACCTGCCCGTGCTGCGCCTCCATGCGGTGGACCAGGGCGGCGTCGGGGGCGGCGCGCTCCAGCAGCTTGGGCCAGAGCAGCTCGTCCTCGCCGGTGTGGTGCAGGTGCAACCCCTTGAGGACGAGCCGGGCGTGGGCGGCGACCACGGCGGCGCGGGCGGTGTCCCCGGCGGGGACGGCCCGCACCAGCTCCGGGATCAGCCGGAACTCGCGGCGGAACGTGCGGTGGACGACGACCATGTCGTGGACGTCGGTGAGCGGGGCGGAGGAGGTCTCGGTCATGGCGACGAGCCTGTCCGGGAGCCGGGGACGGCGGCACCCACACGACCTCCACACCGCCCCCACACTCGCCCCGCCCGGGGGTCCTCGCGCCCCGCTGAGCTGCCGGCCGCCGGCCGCGGCTGCTTGACTGCGGGCATGGACCTGCCCGTTCTCCCGCCGGTCAAGCCGATGCTGGCCAAGGCCTCGACCAAGCTGCCCACCGCCGAGGGCCTCTTCTACGAGCCGAAGTGGGACGGCTTCCGCTGCATCGTCTTCCGCGACGGCGACGAGGTGGAGCTGGGCAGCCGCAACGAGCGCCCGCTCACCCGCTACTTCCCGGAGGTGGTGGCGGCGGTCAAGGCGGCGCTGCCGGAGCGGTGCGTGGTCGACGGCGAGATCGTCGTGCCGGCGGGCGACCGGCTGCACTTCGAGGCGCTGCTGCAGCGCATCCACCCGGCCGAGTCGCGCGTCAACCTGCTGGCCGAGCAGACCCCGGCGTCCTTCGTCGCCTTCGACCTGCTCGCCCTCGGCGACGAGTCGCTGATGGAGTTGCCGTTCGGCGAGCGGCAGGCCCGGCTGCGGCAGGTGATCGGGAAGGGCACCGAGTCGGTGCACGCCACCGCCATCACCCAGGACACCGGGACGGCGCAGCGCTGGTTCGAGGAGTTCGAGGGCGCGGGGCTCGACGGCGTGGTCGCCAAGCCCGCCGACCTGCCCTACGGACCCGACCAGCGGCTCATGACGAAGGTCAAGCACGTGCGCACCGCCGACTGCGTGGTCGCCGGGTTCCGGTGGCACAAGAGCGGGCCGATCGTGGGCTCGCTGCTGCTCGGTCTCTACAACGACGCCGGCGACCTCCAGCACATCGGCGTCGCGGCGTCCTTCCCGATGACCCGGCGGGCCGAGCTGGTCGAGGAGCTGGCGCCCTACCGGGCCCAGGCGCTCGACGGGCACCCCTGGCAGGACTGGGCCAACGCGGAGACCAACGGGAACGGCGAGCACCGGATGCCCGGGGCGCAGAGCCGGTGGAACGCCGGCAAGGACCTCTCCTGGGTGCCGCTGCGGCCGGAGCTCGTCGTCGAGATCAAGTACGACCAGCTGGAGGGCCGCCGGCTCCGGCACACCGGGCAGTTCCTGCGCTGGCGTCCCGACCGGGAGCCGCGCAGCTGCACCTACGACCAGCTGGACGTGCCGGTGCGCTACGACCTCGCCGAGGTCTTCGCCGGCTGACAGCCCAGGGAGCATCGCAGCACAGGTCGGTCCGGGGCGCGGGGGCCGGCCGGTGTCATCGCCGGCTGAGCGCAGCGTGAGTGGCCGTTGTGACCGGAGGGGCGCAGCGGCCGAGGGACCCGGACCCGACCGCCTGTCGCGGACGGGTCCGATCGGTTCCCGAAATAGCATCGCTCCCCGTGTCGAGGAGCCCTGGAGACCTGCTGCGGACGACGGCCCGCGGGCTGGGGCAGTCGCTCCTCACCGTCGGGTTCGTGCTGCTGCTGTTCGTCGTGTACGAGCTGTGGGTGACCGACCTGCAGAGCGCCGCCGCGCAGGAGGAGCTCACCACCGAGCTGCGTGAGCAGTGGGACGACCCGGCCCAGGCGGCCCCCGCGGAGTTCCCCGACGGCGAGGCGTTCGCGTTCCTGCACATCCCGCGGCTGGGGGCCGACTACTCCCGGGCGATCGTCGAGGGCACCGGCGCCACCGAGCTGGCCCAGGGCCCGGGCCACTACGTCGACACCGCGATGCCCGGCGAGCAGGGCAACTTCGCCGTCGCCGGCCACCGGGTGGGCCGCGGCTCGCCGTTCCTCGAGCTCGACGAGCTGCGCCCGGGTGACCCGATCGTCGTCGAGACCGCCGAGAACTGGTTCGTCTACCGCGTCATCGGCGACCCGGCCACGGGCTCGTTCACCGCGCCCGGCACCGCCGTCCCCGGCCGGCAGATCGTGTCGCCGAGCGACGTGTCGGTGATCAACCCGACGCCCGGCGCCCCCGAGGCCGCGCCCACCGGCGCCTACCTGACGCTGACCACGTGCCACCCCGAGTACTCCGCACGCCAGCGGCTGATCATCCACGCCGTCCTCGACGGCGCCCCGATCCCCCGCGCCGACGTCCCGGAGGGCCCCGGCGCCCTCCGGGAGGGATGAGGACGACGACCGTGTACTCCTGGATCTGGCGGCACCTGCCCGGGCCGACCGCCGTCAAGACGCTGCAGGCGCTGGTGCTCGTCGCGGCGGTCAGCGCGCTGCTGCTGTTCGTCGTGTTCCCCGAGGTGGAGCCGCACCTGCCGTTCGCGGACGTCGTCGTCGACGAGTGACCGTCGACCGCTGAGCCGGGCAGCGGTGAGGGGAGGCTTCTGCGGCCCCGGCGCGGGGCTCCTAGGCTCATGATCATGCGCCTGTCCCGCGGCCTGGTCGCCGTCGTCTCCGGCCTGCTGCTGACCGTCTCCGGCTGCACGTCCTCGGACTCGGAGTCGCCGGACTCCTCCGCCGCGTCGACGACGGCGGCCGAGCCGGAGGCCGAGGAGATCGCCTGGACCGACTGCGACGAGCAGATCCAGTCCTCGATCGCCGGCAGCCCCGGCAGCGACCGGGACATCCTGTTCGAGTGCGGCCGCACCCAGGTGCCGATCACCTACGCCGAGCCGCAGGGCGAGAAGCTCACGATCTTCCTCGTCCGGGCCCGGCTGGCGGGGCAGACCGACCGGCTCGGCTCGCTGGTGGTCAACCCGGGCGGCCCCGGGGCATCCGGCGCCGACGCCGCGATCCAGCGGGCGCTGACCCTGCCGGAGAACGTGCTCGCCCGCTTCGACGTGGTCGGCTTCGACCCGCGCGGGGTGGGGCTGTCCACGCCCGCGGTCGAGTGCGTCCCCGACGAGCTCAAGGACCGCGTCGTGGCCGCCGAGCCGCGGCCGGTCAGCGACGAGCAGCTCGACGAGGCGTTCTCGCTGGCCCAGGAGGTCGCCGACGGCTGCGCCGACGAGTACGGGGACGCGCTCAGCACGTTCAACACGACCGACACCGCCCGCGACCTGGACCTGCTGCGGCAGGGGCTGGGCGACGAGCAGCTGACCTTCCTCGGCTGGTCCTACGGCACCACGCTCGGCTCCACCTACGCCGAGCTCTTCCCCGACCGGGTGCGGGCGATGGTGCTCGACGCCGCCGTCGACCCCGACAACGACCCCCGCGCCGACGCCGAGGCCAGCGCCGCCGGCTTCGAGGCGGGCTTCGACGCCTTCGCCGCGAACTGCACGACCCTGGTCGCCGGCTGCCCCATCGGGGCCGAGCCGCGGCGGTTCGTCGAGGAGCTGCTCGCCCAGGCCGCGCAGACGCCGATCCCCAGCGCGCGGGCGGGTGAGACCCGGCAGGCCACCCCCGGGGTGGTCATGACCGCCATCCAGGCCGGGCTCTACAACACCAGCGCGTGGCCGCAGCTGCAGCAGGGCCTCGCCGCGGCCCGCAACGGCGACGCCCAGCAGCTGTTCTCCCTGGCCGACGCCTACTACGGCCGCCTCCAGGACGGCACCTACTCGAACCTCATCGACGCCTCTCTGGCCATCGGCTGCGCCGACCGCGACCCCGACCTGCAGGTACCCGAGGACGAGATCCGGGCGCTGGCCGCCGACTGGGGCCAGCGGTACCCGCTGTTCGGCGCCGGCTCGGCCGCCGGCCTCTACACCTGCTCGGCGTGGGACGACGACCCCACGCCGCTGCCGGCACGCGACGCCGAGGGGGCGGCGCCGATCCTCGTCGTCGGCAACACCGGGGACCCGGTCACCCCGCTGCCCGGCGCGGAGCAGATGGCCACCGAGCTGACCTCGGGCGTGCTGCTGGTCTGGCAGGGCCTCGGGCACACCTCGTACCCGAAGACCGGCTGCGTCAACGACGTGGTCAACGCCTACCTGGTCGACCTGGTCGTCCCGGCCGACGGTGCGACGTGTCCCCTCTGAGCCGGCGGGGCCCTAGGGTGCGCCGGGTGAACGCGCGATCCGGGTCCGGTCGGTGATGGCCTCTGCGAAGGACGCCGTCGTCCTGCAGGTCGACGGCCACGACGTGCGGATCTCCAGTCCGGAGAAGCCGTACTTCGCCGACCGCGGCATCCGCAAGATCGACGTCGTCGAGTACTTCATCAGCGTCGGCGACGGCATCCTGAACGCGCTCCGGGACCGGCCCACGACGCTGGAGCGCTGGCCCGGCGGGGTGTTCGAGGGCGCCCGGCTGTCCACCCGCGTGGACAACACCGGTGACGCCTTCTACCAGAAGCGGGTGCCCAAGAACGCGCCCGACTGGGTGCCGACCGCGCACATCACCTTCCCCAGCGGTCGCACCGCCGACGAGATCGCCCCGGACTCGGTCGCCGTCGTCGCGTGGTGCGCCAACCTCGGCACGCTGACCTTCCACCCGTGGCCGGTGTCGAAGTCCGACGTCGAGCAGCCCGACCAGATCCGCATCGACCTCGACCCGCAGCCGGGCACCGACTTCGCCGACGCGGTGTGGGTGGCCCCGCACGTCCGGGAGCTGCTGGCCGAGTTCGGCATGCAGGGCTGGCCGAAGACCTCCGGCGGCCGCGGGGTGCACGTCTACGTGCCCATCCAGCCGCGGTGGACCTTCCCGGAGGTGCGCCGGGCGGTCATCGCCTTCGGCCGCGAGCTGGAGCGGCGCCTCCCCGACCGCGTGACGATGTCGTGGTGGAAGGAGGAGCGCGGCGAGAAGATCTTCATCGACTACAACCAGATGGCCCGGGACCGCACGATCGCCTCGGCCTACTCGATCCGCGCCAAGCCGCACGCCCCGGTGTCCGCGCCGGTCGACTGGGACGAGTTGCCCGACGTCTCGCCGCTCGACTTCGACGTGCGCACCATGCCGGCGCGGTTCAAGGAGGTCGGCGACAAGCACGCCGGCCTGGCCGACCACGCGTTCGGCATCGAGCCGCTGCTGGAGCTGGCCGACCGCCAGGCCAAGGACGACGGCCTCGGCGACCTCCCCTATCCCCCGGACTACCCGAAGATGCCGGGCGAGCCGATGCGGGTCCAACCGAGCCGCGCCAGGCGTGTGACCAGCGAAAACGACTGACGCCGAGGTCTCTGACGGGCTAGCACAGCGCTCACTCGCCCGATAACCTGCCCGCCGTGGCCGTGCGGCTGGAGGACCTGCTGGCGTCGTTCCGGCGGCACCTGCGGGCCGCCGCCAAGGCGCCACGCACGATCGAGCTGTACAGCCAGAGCGTTCAGTACTTCAGCCGCTGGCTGGCCGACCGAGGCCGGCCGGCGACGCTGGAGGAGCTGACCAGGCACGCCATCGCGGCGTGGCTGGCCGAGCTGGCCGAGACCTGCGAGCCGTCCACCATCAGCACCCGGCTACGGGGCATGCGGCGGTTCTGCCGCTGGCTGGTCACTGAAGGAGAACTGGAGAAGGCCCCCACCGACGGGATCGAGATCGCGAACTCACCCGACAAGCCTGTCCCGATCCTCACCGACGACGAGATCGCGGCGTTGCTGAAGGCGTGCGCGGTCGGTCGTGGCCGGCCCGGGATCCTCGACCGCGCCGTCTTCCTCGGCCGCCGCGACGAGGTCGTGCTGCGGCTGCTGCTCGACACCGGCGTGCGGGTGTCCGAGCTGTGCGGGCTCGCGCTGACCGACGTCGACCTGGACCGGGAACTGGCCTACGTCACCGGCAAGGGCTCCCGGCCCCGGGTGGTGCCGTTCGGCGCGAAGACCGCCCAGGCCGTGGACCGCTACCTGCGGGTACGCGCGCTGCACCCCTACGCCCGGTCACCGCGGCTGCTGCTCGGCCAGCGCGGCCCGATGACCCCCGACGGCGCCCGCGACGTGCTGCACACCCGCGCCGCGCAGGCCGGCGTGGCCGACGTGCATCCGCACCGGTTCCGGCACACCTTCGCCCACCGCTGGCTGGCCGGAGGAGGACAGGAGCGGGACCTGATGATGCTGGCCGGCTGGCGCAGCGACGACATGCTGTCCCGCTACGCCGCGTCCACCGCCGTCGAGCGGGCCCACGAGGCGCACCGACGTCTCGGCCTCGGCGATCGACTCTGACCCGGCCGCAACCCGAGAGACCCCGCGGTCCGGACCACCACGCGTGAGGGCGGGTTGCCGAGCCGAGTGCAGATTTCCGGGAGCCGACTGGTCGAGCTCCCCGCCTCCAGATCTTCTCCAGTACACGCGCCCCGCGCTTCGGATCTGCCTGCCGACCTGCTGAGTTCCTCGGTAGCGGTGGCGGGTGACCGCCGGCCGGCACTCGATCGTCTCGGTTCTATCGGCCGCTCATGTCATCCTCGTGGCAGCGCCGTCGTCCACGGGGGAAGAGGCGCTCTCACGGGGGTTCCTTCTGATGCGTTCACGCCTGCCATCTGTCGCGCTGCTCGCCGTCGGCCTGCTCGCCGGGTGCGGTGCCGACTCCGAGCCCGCCGTCTCGCCGGCAGCAACGCCGTCGCCGACCGTGGCCTTCGTCGGCCCGTCAGGGCTGGAGGTCGAGTCCGAGGAGGCGGCTCGCGCCGCGCTCGATGCGCAGCGCGTCGAAGCCGAGCGACTGGCCGCCGAGGCGGCCGCGCAGGCTGCCGCCGAGGCCGCCTCCCGGCAGGCGGCTGCGGCCCGCCAGGCCGCCGCGCAGGCGGCCGCAGCCCAGGCAGTCATCGACGCCGAAGGCGGCTGCCCGCCCGGCTGGTACTTCGACGACTACTCGGGATGCACCGATCCGAACGACGTCGCGGACAGCGGCCCCGCCGTCGACGGGGATGACGGCTACGTCTCCTCCGATCTCGAGGTCCGCTGTTCCGACGGCACCGCGACCGTCGAGGAGTGCTTCGGACCGGGGTCGGACCTCAATGACAATGGCATCGCCGACATCAACGAGTGACCCGGCCCGACCCCCGCTCGGGCCGGCACGGCCGTGCATCACCCGAGCCGCCGCGCAGCACCCCAGCCGCTTCGTCAACAAGCAAGCCTCGAGCCAGATGACACCGACCTGACCCCCCAGTCAGTGCCCGGGGTCCGCCGACATCCGGGGTCGTGCCGCTTCCCCAGGTCAAACGGCTGCGACGTTCGGCGCCGTCCGGCCGGGTACAGCCTCGTCCGGACCGCGACGGCGGCGCAGTCTGCCGTCGTCGGACGCCGTCAGCAGTCTGACGCGCCCCGCTCGGGTGAGGTCACCCCAGTGGAGGGGTGTACGCCGAGGACGAGGAACGCGCGGCGGGCAGGGCACTCCGTTGGCCGAGGACCGGGTCGGCACCTGGCTGTCCGATCGAGGAGTGGCACGGCATCCGGGTGCGGGATCCGGCGCGGACCTGCCCCGGGAACGTCGCATGTCGGAGGCGAGCCGTGCACGGGTGATCCCACTCCCAAGACCATCCGACCGGGGGCCCGTGCGTGCATCCGGGCGCGCCGGTCGTCCGGAAGGACTCTGCGTGGGAAGCCTCTCGCCCAGCGGAGGTCGCGTCGTCCAGCCGCTGTTCGGCGCCGGCCCGAGCCGGGAGCGGGTCGGGTCCCTGGTGCTCCGACCCGCCTTCCCCCCGTCGTCGCCGACGGCCACACGCCGTGACGGGGCGTCGGCTCGCTGGTCCCGAGGACGCCGGCGAGACGCCCGGCCGGTACGGCCGGGATCGAGTCCGGATCAACGTGTCGCCGAGGACGCCGGCGACCCGACCCTGAGCCCGTGACCGGAGGGGACGTGGAACGACACGAGGTACTCGTCGTGGGAGGCGGCAACGCCGGCATCTCCCTGGCGGCACGACTGGTCCGCGACGGCACCTCGGGCGTCACCGTCGTGGCCCCCCAGCCGGTGCACCGCTACAAGCCCCTGCTCAACTACGTCGGCGGCGGGCAGGCGACGATGGCGGACCTGGAACGCCCGATGGCCGACGTCATCCCCGACGGGTGCGCGTGGATCCGCGACGCCGTCGAGGCGGTCGACCCGGTCGGCAGGACCGTGCGCACGCGTGCGGGGCGCTCCCTGCGGTACACGACGCTCGTCTTGTGCCCCGGCCTGGTGGAGGACTGGGAGGCCACTCCGGGGCTGCAGGCGGCCTACCACGACGGGTGGGCCGCCTCCACCTACGTCCCGGGCGGCGCACCGCGGGTCTGGCCGGGCCTGGCGTCGCTGCGCGCGGGCTCCGCGCTCTTCACCGTCCCGCCGGAGCCGGCGTCCTGTGGTCCGACCGCGCTCAAGCCGCTCTTCCTGGCCTGCGACCACTGGCGGCGCACCGGTGTCCTGGCCGACCTGGAGGTCCGGCTCGTCCTCCCCGAGCGGTCCGCCGTGGGCGTGCCGGAGGCCGACGAGGTCGTGGACCGGGCTCTCGCCACCTACGGCGTCGAGGTGCTGCGCGAGGCCCGCATCGAGCGGGTGGACCCGGATGCCCACGCCGTCACGGTCGCGACACGCACCGGACGGAAGGTGATCGACGACGTCGACGTCGCCCACGCCGTCCCCCACTACCGGGCGCCACGCTGGATCGCCGACAGCGGCCTCGCGGCCGATCCGGCGCCGGGCCTGGCCGACGTCGACCCGTTCACCCTGCGGCACCGCTCACACGCATCGGTCTGGGGGCTGGGCGACGCCGCCGCCGTGGCGACGCGACCCTCCGGCGGGGCTCTGCGGCGCCAGGTCGCGATCCTGGCCCACAACCTGGCGGCCGACCGGAGCGGGGCGCCGATGCAGCGGTACGACGGGTACACGGTCGCGCCGATCACGGTGGGCCGCCGGGCGCTGATGCTCGCCGAGTTCACCCGCGACGGCCGGCCGGCCCCGTCCGTGCCGTTCGTCGACCCGATCAAGCCCCGGCGGGTGACGTGGTGGTTCGACCGCTACGCGCTCCCGCAGGTCTACTGGCGCCGCATCCTCCGCGGACGGGTGTGACCCGGAGGCGCAGCGCCGCACGACGCCCCTCGACCTCGCAAGCCCTCCAGTAGCGCCGCGAAGCCGTCCGCGGCGGCACGGCCCATCGAGGTTGCTCAGGATGAACGGAGTTTCCCGCACGAGGTCCAGGGCCAGCGCTCTGCGCACCGCCCGGTAGGCGTGCAGCGCGGCCACGGTGGCCGTGAGGTCGACGACCCGCGTGCACCGCCCGGAAGCTCGAGCCCTCGGGCCGCGGCCATCAGCGCGCCGCGGTCGCCGGCTGTGGTCGCTGGTCAGCCGTGCCTCGGCGGTCGGGCGCCGGGTGCACCACCATCACCGGGCACGGCGCGTGCATGGCGCAGTGCAGCGCCACCGACCCGAGCAGCAGGCTGCGCGGCTCACCGCGCCCCGTGCTGCCGACCACGAGCAGCGCCGCGCCACGCGCCCGGGTCACGAGCACGTCGTGGGCGGGGCCCTCGACGACCTGGACGTGCACGGCCGGCTGGTCGGTGGCGCCGCCGTCGCGCACCTCCTGCACGAACGCGGTGGCCTTCTCCCGGAGGCCCGCGCGGATCTGGTCGGCCGTCGGGAGGAGGGCCGAGTACATGTCGGTCCAGTGGTCGGCCAGCTCGTAGGCGGCCACCGCCTCCACCACCCCGCCCCGCAGCGCGGCCTCCACCATGGCGCGCAGCAGCGCCGCTCGGGAACGCTCGGAGCCGTCGATGCCGACGACGACGCGGGCCGGCGCGGCGGCCTCGACGGCCATCGGGTGCACCACCGTCACCGGGCAGCGGGCGTGCGTGACGCAGTGCAGCGCGACCGAGCCGAGCATGGCGCCGCGGACGCCGCCCCGCCCGCGGCTGCCCACCACCAGCAGGTCGGCGTCGCGGGACCGGCTCAGCAACTCGTCGGCCGCCGGACCCGCGGTGACGACGGTCCGGACGGCGACGTCCGCGACGCCCGGCACGGCCGCCACGGCCGGCTCCCGGCGGACCTCCTCGAGGAAGGAGGACGCCTGTTCCTCGGTCTGCGTCCGGACCGTCTCGACCACCGACGGGTCCCAGACATAGGGATCGGTCCAGTACGGGTGGACGAGGTAGGCGCTGACGACGTCGAGCTCCGCACCCCGGGCGGCGGCAGTGGTCAGGGCGTACCGCAGGGCGGCGCGCGAGCCGGCCGACCCGTCGACGTCCACCACCACGCGCGACCCCCGGGGAACGTCCCCGCGCGGGTCCTCTGCTCCGGTCATGTGTTCTCCTCGATCCCGGCCCGTTCGTCACCGGGCTCCAGTCGACCTTCGAGGTGGGGAAACCGGCCTATCCGGGGTCGATGGTCACCGGCGGGAGGACCTCCGGTCCCGGGCTTCGGGGGGCAGCCGAGCGCTGCTCCCGGGAGCAGTTGCACCGGGCGGGCGCGCGCCGCGGGTGGACGAGCGGCCCGTGCCCGTCCCCCTCCGGCGCCGTCCCGGCCTGCACCGGCGGTGGGCGGGACGTGGTCGACCTACACCCGATCCTCGTCGGGAGTCCGCACCGCGGCGCGGAAGGGCAGCCACACGGCCAGGCCCATGACGAGCAGCGCCAAAGGGATGTGCACCGGAGTCAGGAAGTCCTGTCCGTCGTCCACGAGCAGGCCGCTGACGTAGGCCTCCACGACCAACGCGACGGTCAGGGCGAGCGCACCGAACAGGAGGTCCCGGCGCGCCCTCAGCCGGAACCACACCGTTGCCACGACGGCCAGGACGATCGCGATCTCCCCACCGCGGGCGTGGACCTCGATCCAGCTGCCGGCGGCGTCCCGCTGTCCGTCGTACTCCAGGAACAGCCCGGCCCACAGACCCTGCAGCAGGACGGCCACCGCGGCCAGGCCGGTGATCCCCCCGAAGACCCGCCGGTCGATGCTGTCCCTGGCCTGCCCGCGCACGGGTGCGCGTCCTGTCGTCGTCACTCCGGGTCTCCCTCCGTCGCTGCACTCGGGGGACCGAGTCCACCGGACCGCGCCGGACGCGCACCACCGCCCTCCGGCGCTCGTGACGGGACGACCGGCCCCCGGGGACACGGCGGGGACGAGACGTGTCGTCGGCGCCCACCGGGAGACGACGCCGAGGTCGCCCGGGTCAGGCGTTCCCGGCCGAGTGGTGCTCCGGGGCGAACGGACCACTCGTCGAGGACCTTCGCTCCGGGGCACAGGCGGACGCTGCAGCGGACTGTTGGATCACCGGCGGACCGTGGAGCACCCGGGTGGAGGAGCGGGAGACCGATGATGGGCTGGTACGGCTGGAACCACATGAGCGGCTGGGGCTGGTTCGCGATGACGGCCAGCACCGTGCTGCTGCTGGCGCTCCTCGTCGGCGGCATCGTGCTGCTGGTCCGGGTCGCCCAGCAGGCATCGCAGGGCGACGCACGCCGTCCGCACGCCGGCTCCCGGCCATCGCCCGAAGACGTACTCGCCGAGCGGTTCGCGCGGGGGGAGATCTCGGAGGACGAGTACAGGCAGCGGCTGGCAGTTCTCGCCGACCCCCACCCGGGCACGCCCCGACGCTGATCCGACTCGCCGCGTCCGGGCCGTACGCGACTCCTGCCCGAACGAGGCGCGGGCCTGCCCGTAGGCGCACCGCAGGATGGACCGGACGACCCCGCGAGTGGAGTCCTCCGGCCCCGTCCGGCCGGACAGGGCCGCGGTGGGATGGCCCCCGAGCCCCTGGACGGGAGGAGCCGGACATGTGCGGGGACACGCCGCAGTACCGCGGGAGGGTGGACCGTGCACGCCCGGGTCGGTGACTGGCTGGCGGTCTACAGCAGCACCGTGGACGCCCCGGTCCGGCGCGGGCAGATCGTGGAGGTCCCCCACGCCGACGGCTCACCCCCGTACGTCGTCCACTGGCTCGACGACGAGCGCCGCAGCCTCGTGTTCCCCGGCCCGGACGCGGTGGTCACGACGCAAGCTCCCCACGCCGCCGCGGTCGTTCCCCGTCCCTGAGCCCCCACGAGACCGAGGAGGACCCACGATGACCAGCAACCTCCAGCGCCGCGACAAGGGCACCCAGACGTCCCCGTTCGCGCGCCTGGACCGCATGTTCGAGGAGTGGCTGCGCAGCGGCCCGATCCGCCGCTCCTTCCCCTCCGTGTGGGAGGGGCTCGGGGAGGACGTCATCAGCGTCGACGAGTACCGGGACGGCGACACCCAGGTCATCCGCGCGGAGCTCGCCGGCATCGACCCCGACCGGGACGTGGAGCTGACCGTCCTCGACGGCACCCTCCGCATCGACGCCGAGCGGCGCGTCGAGCAGGACACCGAGGACAGGGGCTACACCCGCCACGAGCTGCGGTACGGGCGCTTCACCCGGACGCTGCCGCTGCCCCCGGGCGCGACCGAGTCCGACATCGCGGCCAGCTACCGGGACGGGATCCTCGAGATCCGGGTCCCGATCGCCGAGCCGCCCGCCGAGCCGACGCCCACGCGGATCCCCATCGCCAAGGGCTGACCGGCGTCCCCGCCACCGAGGCCCCGGCCCTGCACCACGGGGTCGGGGCCTCGGCACGGCGTGCCCGCCGCCCCTGGCGGCGCGGGGACGTTCGTTCCTCGCGGAGGGGACCGCCGCCCCCGGTGAGCGGCGGCCCGCAGGCCGAGGCTCGGGAGGCACCACCGGACGAGGAGCCCCCATGACGCCCCCGACACCTCAGGACCGGCCGGCGACGCGGACCCGGGAGCCCGCCACCGTGCCCCGGGAGCTGGAGCAGGCCGCCGATGCGGCGGTGCTCGCCCCGTCGGTCCACAACACCCAGCCCTGGCACCTGGTCCTGCAGCCGTCCTCCCTGACGCTACGGGCCGACCGCGCCCGCCAGCTGACCACGCTGGACCCCCTGGGCCGCGAGCTGGTGCAGAGCGTCGGAGCCGCCCTGTTCAACGCCCGGGTCGCGCTCGCCGCCGCCGGCCGCGCGGTGCAGGTGGACCGGCTACCGGCTCCGGAGGACCCCGACCTGCTGGCCGTGGTCCGGCCCGTCGACGGGGCCCCGGACGCCGCCCTGGCCGCCCTCGCCCCCGCCGTCCCCCGGCGGCGGACCAACCGGCGACGATTCGACGAGGCCCGGCTGCCCGACGACCTGCTGCGCCGGCTGGCCCACGACCTCAGCCTGGAGGACACCGAGCTGGTCCCCGTGGACCGCGAGGACCACCGGCAGCTGCTGGGCCGCCTGACGCAGCAGGCCGACCGGGTGCAGAACGCCGACGCCGCCTACCGCGCGGAACTACGGCACTGGACCAACCGTCCGTCCTCGGACGGCGACGGCGTCCCCTCGGCCGCCGTGCCGCACGTCGACGGCCGGCAGCACGACGACCTGCCCCTGCGCGACTTCGACACCGCCGGGTCCGGGGGTCTGCCGGCCGACACGCACTCGGGCACGGGGCAGACGGTGGTGCTGCTGGCCACCCGGGACGACGGCCCGTACGCCTGGCTCCGGTCCGGGGAGGCGCTCGAACGCCTCCTCCTGGAGATCACCGCGCTCGGGTGGACCGCCAGCCCGATGACCCAGGTCGTCGAGGTGCCGCTGACCCGGACCCAGCTCCGGTCGGCGCTGGCGTGGGACGCCCACCCCCAGTTCGTGGTCCGCATCGGCCACGCGCTCTCCACCTCGCGCACGCCGCGCCGGCCCCGCCGCACGGTCGTGGACAACAGCAGCCGGCCTCCCGAGCCCGCCACCGAGACGGGATCCCCGACCCCCACCGGCTGGCCGCTGATCCCGCGTCCGCGCCCGTCCGGCCGCCGACCGGTCTCCGACGGCCGCGGAGGGACGACGTGGGTGTGACCGCGGGCCGCCGACCGGTCGTGGTCTGGATCGACGGTTCCCGTGCCTCCCGGCCCGCCGCCACCGCCGCCGCCCGGCAGGCACGCCGGGGCCTGCACCCGCTGCGTCTGGTCCGGGTCGTGCCGACGACGTCGTCCGGGCAGGACGCCCGCGACACGGCGCGGCGAGCCGCGGACGAGCTCGACGACGCCGGCGCCGCCCTGCGCACAGAGGCCCCGGCGGCCCCCGTCACCACCGCGGTCCGCGCGGGCCCGCCCGACCTGGTGCTGCTCGACGAGTCCCGGTCGGCGCGGCTGCTCGTGCTGCCGGCCGCCCCGCAGCCCGACCCGGTGGCCACGTCCCTCATCCGCCGGGCGCACTGCCCCGTCCTGGTCGACCGGCCGGTCCCGCCCGGGGCGGCCGGCGTGGTGGTGGGGGTGGACGGCGGTCCGGGCACCGTGGCCCTGCTCCGCGCGGCCACCACCGAGGCCTGCCTGCGCGGCACCGCCCTCCTCGTCGTGCACGCGTGGCGCCGGCACCGAGAGGGCAGGGCCGACCCCCGGTTCGAGGCGGCCGTGACCGAGGCCGAGCGGGCGCTGGTCGAGCAGTACGTCACGCCGGTCAGGGAGGGCCATCCGGGCGTTCCCGTGGCGGTGCGGGTCGTGCACGGCGAGCCGCGGCGGGCGCTCCTCGCCGCATCCACCACCGCCGAGCTCGTCGTCCTGGGGCGCCGAGCCGGGCGCGGCGCGCTCCGCGCGGACGCCACCGCCGCGGCCGTGGCGGCCGGTGCCGCCGCGCCGGTGCTGGTCGTGCCCCTCGCCCCCACCCTCCCGGCCCGGGACCGGTCGCGGGCCCGGCGCAGCGCCGTCGCGCTCAGCTCCTGAACCGGTCACCCGCGGGTCAGCGGTGCAGCACGGCCGCACCGCCGAACCGGCCGTGCGCGAGGTCGGCCAGGGCCCGCGGTGCGTCGTCCATCGCGTACGGGACCGTGGTCGCCCGGACGCCGAGCCGGCCGGCGAGCCGCAGGAACTCCTCGCCGTCGCGCCGGGTGTTCGCCGTGACGCTGCGCAGCCGGCGCTCCTGGAACAGCTCGGCGGTGTAGTCGAGCGCCGGGATGCGGGAGAGCCAGATGCCGGCGACGGCGAGGGTGGCGCCGCGGTCGAGGGCCCGGAGGGCGACCGGCACGAGATCACCGGCCGGAGCGAACAGGATCGCGCCGTCCAGCGGCTCGGGGGGAGGGTCGGTCGCGGCGCCGACCGAGTCGACGCCGAGCTCCGCGGCGAGCCGGCGATTGTGCTCCCCACGGGTCAGGACGTGCACCCGCAGCCCCTGGGCCAGCGCCACCTGCGCGGTGAGGTGCGCGCTGCCGCCGAAGCCGTAGATGCCCAGCCGCCCGGCGGGCGGGACGTCGGCCAGGCGCAGCGCCCGGTAACCGATGATCCCCGCGCACAACAGCGGCGCGGCCTGCTCGTCGTCCAGACCGCCGGGCAGCGCGTAGGCGAACCGCTCGTCCACCACGCAGGCGTCGGCGTAGCCGCCGTCGAGATCCCAGCCGGTGAACAGCGGGGCGGTGCACAGGTTCTCCTCGCCGCGCCGGCAGAACCGGCAGGTGCCGTCGGTGCGCGCCAGCCACGGCACGCCGACCCGGTCCCCGACGGCGAACCGCGCGGCACCCGGGCCGACCGCCGTCACGCGGCCGACCACCTCGTGCCCGGGCGTCACCGCGGGGCGGCGGGGCGGCAGATCACCCTCGGCGAGGTGCAGGTCGGTGCGGCACACCCCGCAGCAGGCCACATCGATGCGCACCTGGCCCGGCCCCGGCTGCGGCTCGTCGCGCTCGACGCGCCGCAGCGGCCCGGCATCGATCGGTGCCGGGCCGTCGACCACCCAGGCCCGCATGCGCCGGCCCCGGCCGATCAGGGGTGCGCGGCGACGGACGCCGACCGGGGCGCCGGGGCGACCCCTCGGGAACGCTCCGGGTGGACCACCATCACCGGGCACGGCCCGTGCACCACGCAGTGGAGGGCCACGGACCCGAGCAGCATGCCGGCCAGCCGGCTGCGGCTGCGGCTGCCGACGACCAGCAGGAGCGCGCCCTCGGACCGGCGCACCAGCACCTCCCCCGGCGTCCCGACCTCTACCACGACGTCGACGCCGGCGGGACGGGTCTGACCGAGGGCGGCGGCCACCACGCGCTCGCCACGCCGGCGGGTGTCCTCGAGCGTCTCGGGGACCGGGGGCGCGACGATCGCGACCTCGCTCCAGTACGGCTCCGGCTGGGCGACCATGACCGCCTCGACCTCGGCGCCGGACCGCCGGGCCTCCTCCACCGCCCGCACCAGGGCCTGCTGCGCCACGGCCGACTCGTCGATGCCCACGACCACGCGCGCGGCCTGCGGCTGCAGCGGCGCGTGGACGACGACGACCGGGCACGGGCTGTGCACCGAGCAGTGCAGGGCCACCGACCCGAGGAGGGTGCTGCGCACGCCGCCGCGGCCCCGGCTGCCCACGACCAGCAGCCGGGCCCCCTCCGCCCGCCGCACGAGGTACTCCGCCGGCGCACCGGCGGCCACGACGACCTGCACGGGGGTGGCCGCCGCGTGGGGCACCGCCATCACCCACGGGTCGCGCATCGCCTCGGCGACGAAGGCCCGCGCCCGGGCCTCGGTGTCCGACCGGACGGTCTCGATGCGGCGGGTGTCCACCAGGTACGGGTCGGCCCAGTAGTCGTCCACCGGGAAGGCGCTGAGCACCTCGACGTCGTCCCCGGACCGCGCCGCGGCGGCCAGCGCCCAGACCAGGGCGGCCCGGGCTCCGGATGAGCCGTCCACCCCGACCACGATGCGGCCCGGGGCCGCGTGCCCGGGACGGTCACGGGCGCGGTCGCCCGGGTCGGTCGTCGACGGCTCGCCGCTCACCGCGACCACCTCGCTCTCCGCCGGGTCCCTCCCGGACGGGACGAGCGTCGGCCACCACGCAGCCGGGGGACGCTGGCCCACGTCCCCCGAGCCGGGGACCTTCGTCCCGGGAGACGGCCGGCAGCCCGCCGACCCCGGAGCCAGGAGGGTCCGCACCCCGCCCGCCCGGCGGGGCCCGCGTCCCTCCCGGCCCAGGAGGGACAGAGGTCCCGCGCCGCTGCGCCCGGCGACCCTGGGGCGGGCTCGCCCCCCTCCCTAGCGTCCGGACCAGCAGCCCGTCCCGGAGGAGGAGCCGTGCAGGCCAGAGACGTCATGACCCGCGAGGTCGTCACCGTGGGGCCGGAGACGTCCGCCAAGTACGCGGCGGAGGTCATGGCCGAGCGCGGCTTCGCGGCCCTGCCGGTCGTCGACGAGGAGGACCGGGTCGTCGGCATCGTCGCCGAGGCCGACGTCCTGCGGGACCGGGTGCCGCAGGACCCCCGGCTCCACCTGCGGCGGGACGGCCAGTCACGCGAGTCGGTCCCGTCCCTGCTGGTGCACGGCGTCATGACGCGGGAGGTCCGCACCATCGACGCCCGGGCGGACGTCGCCGACATCGCGCGGCTGTTCGTCGACGACCGGCTGCGCAGCGTCCCCGTGGTCGACGGCGGGCGGCTGGTGGGCATCGTCAGCCGGCGCGACCTGCTCCGTGCGCTGGTCCGCCCGGACGAGGAGATCCGCCACGACCTGCTCCGGCTGGTGGAGGGCTACACCGGCGAGCTCGACTCCTGGTCGGTCTCCGTCGCCGACGGCCTGGCCACGATCCAGCGGGTCCGGGGCGTCCCCCAGCCGTCGCCGGCCGTGGAGGAGCGCGCCCTGACCGCACTCGCCACGACCGTCGGCGGTGTCGTCGGTGTCCGCATCGGCGCCGCACCGGACCGTGCGGCTCCCGCGCCGGCCCGGTCGGCGTCCACCCACAGCTGAGGAGACGGTGATGACCGGGCCCCTTCCCGTGCTGGTCGGGTTCGACGGCTCGGACGCGTCGCGTGCCGCCGCGTCCCTCGCGACCACCGAGGCCCGGCTGCGGCACGCACCGCTGCGGCTCGTGCACGCCCTGTCCTGGCCGCTGGGCGGCGTCGCCGCCGCCACCGACCAGGACCCGGAGCCGGGCACGGTGCTCCAGTCGGGTGCGGAGGCGGTCCTCCGGGACGCCGCGGCCGGGGCCGCCGAGGCCCTGGGCGCCGACCGGGTCAGCTGGTCGGTCGTCCCGGGCGACCCGGTGGAGGTCCTGCAGGCCGCGTCCGCCGAGGCACAGCTGCTCGTCGTCGGCAGCCGTGGCGTGGGAGGCGTCGCCGGCCTGCTGGTCGGTTCCACGGCCAGCGGGGTGGTCGCGAACCCCCCGTGCCCGGTCGTCGTCCTGCCCGACGAGACCGACGTCGTCGTCTCGCGGCGGACCTCCGTCGTCGTCGGCGTGGAGGGACGCCGGCGGGACGACGCGGTCCTCGCCTTCGCCTTCGCCGAGGCCGCCGCCCGGGGCACGGACCTGGTCGCCGTCCACGCGTGGCAGGACGCGGTCCTGGAGACCTCGTTCCAGTCGATGGGCCCGCTGGTCGACTGGGCCGGCGTCCGCGCCGACGAGGAACGGGTGCTCGCCGAGACGCTGGCCGGGTGGCGGGAGAAGGAGCCCGACCTGACCGTCCGTGAGGTGGTCGTGCGCGAGCGCACCGCCCGCGCCCTGGTCGCGGTGAGCCTGACCGCCCAGCTGCTCGTCGTCGGGCACCGCCACCGCAGGCCGTTCGCCCGGCTGGGCTCGACCACCCACGGGGTCCTGCACCGTGCCGGCTGCCCCCTCGCGGTCGTCCCCGTCCCGGCCGACGGTGCCCGGTGAGCGGGGCCGCCCTCCGCGTCCTGGTCACCGCGGCGAGCCGGCACGGATCGACCCACGAGATCGCCGACGCGCTGGCCCGTTCCCTCGCGGAGGGAGCTCCCGGAGGGGACGCGCTCCTGGTCGTCTCCTCGGTGCCGGCCGAGCACCGCCCCGACCCGTCGGCGTTCGACGCGGTGGTCCTCGGCGGCGCGGTGTATGCCGGGCGCTGGCTGGACGCGGCCCGGGACCTGGCCACGGTGCACACGACGGCGCTGCGGATGCTCTCGTTCGGGGAGCGGGCCATGGCGACGGCCATGCGAGCACCTGTCGGGGACTTGCGGGACTGGGCGCCGGTCCGGGCCTGGGCCGTGCGGATCGCCTCCGCCCTGAGCCACCGGTCGGTTCCGACGTCGGTCGCCGGGACGCCGGGCTGAGCCGCGCGGCCGCCGTCGCGCCGGCGCGCCGGCGCTCCTCCCGTCGCCCGCCCGGGACGAGCAACGGCCGGGTCGTCCACGCTGCGGGGTCGGGAGGACGGACGTGCCCACGACGGATGCGGACCGGGCGTTCGAGGTCCTCGGCGAGGCCGAGTGCCGGGAGCTCCTGACGACCGCACGCAGCGGGCGGCTGGCGTTCACCCAGCGCGCCCTCCCCGCCATCCAGCCCGTCTCGTTCCGCCTCCACGACGGCTCGATCGTCATCCCGGCGCACGCCGACGACGAGCTCTCCTCGGCGGCCAGGGGCGCGGTCGTCGCCCTCGAGACCGGTGACCGGGACGACGATCGCAGGCTCGAGTGGAGCGTGTCCGTGGTGGGTCCGTCCCGGCTCGTCACCGATCCGGCCGAGATCGCCACCTACGACTCCCTCGGCTGGGGACGACCGATGAGCGCCCCGGACCGCTGCTACGTCACCGTGGTGGTGGGGCTGCTGCGCGGCTGGCGCACCGTGCCCGCGCACCCGCCGACCCACCACGGTCCGGCTCGTCCGGTCCGGCCGGCCTGACCGCCCCCTCCCGCGGCGGGTTCCCCTCCCCCGTGCGTCGTGCCAGGCTCGATCCGGGAGGGGGAGGTGGCCGGCCCATGCGCACTCAGCAACCCGGACCCCAGCCGGAGCCCGGAGCCGCGCCGCTGAGCGGGATGCGGCTCACGGAGCTGCTCGAGGAGGTTCAGGACCGGCTGGCCGCCGTCGCCCGCAACCAGGCCCGGATCCAGCACCTGCTCGACGCCTTCCTCACCGTGTCCACCGGGCTGGACCTGGAGACCACCCTGAGACGCATCGTCGAGGCCGCGGTCGACCTGGTCGACGCCCGCTACGGCGCCCTCGGCGTGCTGGCACGGGGCGGCGGCCTGGCCGCGTTCATCCACGTCGGCATCGACGACGACCTCGCCGCCCGGATGGGGTCCCTGCCCGAGGGCAAGGGCGTGCTCGGACAGCTGATCACCGACCCGTACCCGCTGCGCATCCCCGACCTCGGCCGGCACCCCGCCTCGGTCGGCTTCCCGCCGCACCACCCGGAGATGCACTCCTTCCTCGGGGTGCCCGTCCTGGTCCGCGGCGAGGTCTTCGGCAACCTCTACATGACCGAGAAGCAGAACGGGGAGTTCACCCCGGAGGACGAGGCCGTCCTCACCGCCCTCGCCGGCGCGGCCGGCATCGCCGTCGACAACGCGCGGCTCTACGCGGAGGCCGAGACGCGACGGAGGTGGACGACGGCGGTCTCGGACGTCCGGGCCAGCCTGCTCGACGCCACGTCGCCGGACGACGCGCTGTGCCTGATCGCCACCCGGGTCGCCGAGCTCACCGACGCCCACGCCGCCTGGGTCGTGGACCGGCCCTCCCCGGGCGAAGACAGCTTCCAGGTCCGCGTCCAGGTCGGCGACGGGCTCGACGATCGGGCCGGGCAGTGGCTGACGACGGCGGGCAACCCCCTGCTGGGCGCGGCCACCGACGGCGTCGTCGTCATGGACGTGCGTGGTGTCGATGACCCGGAGCCCCGCGCCCAGGCCGACTGGGGCTCCTGCATCGCCGTCCCTCTGCGGGGGGCGCACAGCGAGCACGCCGTGCTCATCGCAGGCCGGCGTGCCGGAGCGCCTCCCTTCGACACCGGCACGGCACCCCTGATCGCCTCCTTCGCCGACCAGGTGGCCGTCGCACTCGACCTCGCGGCCCGGCACCGGCTCGCCCGCCGCCTGGACGTCTTCGAGGACCGCGACCGCATCGCGCAGGACCTGCACGACCACGTCATCCAGCGGGTCTTCGCCGCCGGCCTGGCCCTCCAGTCGGTGCAGCCCAGGGTGGCCGATCCTCAGGTCGCACGACGGATCGGCGAGGTCATCGGCCAGCTCGACCAGACCGTCCGCGACATCCGGACGACGATCTTCGACCTGCACACGACCGCGGACGACGACCGGTCCACCAGCCTCCGGCGACGCGTCCTCGACATCGTCACCGAGACCGCCGGACCCGACCTACAGCCGACCGTGCGCATGTCGGGGGCCGTCGACAGCCTGGTGACCGGTTCCCTGGCGGCCGACGTCGAGGCCGTGACCCGGGAGGCGGTGAGCAACGCCGCGCGGCACTCCGGCGCCGGCCACGTCGTCGTCACCCTCGACGTCGCGGACGAGGTCGTGCTCGAGGTGGTGGACGACGGCCGTGGCATCGATCCGCGCGCGGCGCGGAGCGGCCTGCGCAACCTCGAGGACCGCGCCGGCCGGCGAGGCGGCGGGGTGGTCGCCGAAGCGGTGCCGGACGGCGGTACCCGGCTGCGCTGGTGGGCTCCCCTGGCCGACCCCGCCTCAGCTCCGGTCAGTCCCGCCGGGATGCCGCCGGGGAGCCGCGCAGCTCCGTTGCCAGCACCGCGGCCTGGGTCCGCCGCTCCAGCCCCAGCTTCGCCAGCACGTGCGAGACGTAGTTCTTGACCGTCTTCTCGGCGAGGAACATGCGCTCGCCGATCTGCCGGTTGGTCAGTCCCTCACCGATCAGCGCGAGCACGGTGCGCTCCTGCTCGCTCAGCGTGGCCAGGGGACCGGTCGGCTCCGCGGCCCGGCGCAGCCGCTCCAGCACCGCGGTCGTGGCCGTCGGGTCGAGCAGGGAGCCGCCCGCCGCGACGACCCGGACCGCGCTGACGAGGTCCTGCCCGAGGATCTGCTTGAGCAGGTAGCCCGACGCCCCGGCCATGATCGCCTCGAACAGCGCCTCGTCGTCGCTGTAGCTGGTCAGCATGATCACCTTGAGCTCGGGCATCCGGGACCGGAGCTCCCGGCACACCGAGACGCCGTCCCCGTCCGGTAGGCGGACGTCCAGGATCGCCACGTCCGGCCGGACGGCGGGGATGCGCGCCAGGGCCTCCGAGGCGGATTTCCCCTCCCCCACCACCGTGAGCCCCGGATCGCTCTCCAGCACGTCGGCCACCCCGCGGCGGACCACCTCGTGGTCGTCGAGGAGGAAGACCCCGATCCTGCCCTCACCACTGTCCGCGTCCACCGGCCACTCTCTCCGCCGCACTGCCGACCCGGGCGGCACCCCACCACGGCTTCTCCGTGGTCCCGACGCCGACGCTAGGTCCTCAGCCGGCGAGCCGATGGGAGGCCAAGGTCCCGGCACACCAGGGCCTCCGCCCATGATCACCAGCCCGGCGCCGAGCTGGCCGCGGGCGAGCCGCCGTCCGCGCAGCAGGTGCGGGACGCCGACCAGGCCGAACGCCGTAGCGGTGGAACCGAGGGCGTTGAGCACCCCGCAGGCCTGGTAGAGGCCACTCCTCCGCCCCCGTACCGGACCTCCCCGGGGGCGTGCCCCCGCCCCGCCTCAGACCGGGAGGGCCCGCGCCCGCACGTCCAGTGCCACGGCGCGCCGCACGTCGACGACGAGCGGGTTGACCTCGATCTCCACCACCTCGGGGACGGCGTCGGCCAGCCAGGCGACCCGCCGCAGACAGTCGGCCACCCCCGCGCGGTCCAGTGCCCGCCCGTGTCCGGTCGCGAACAGCCCCGTCGCGGCGAGCATCTCCTCGGCGTCGGCGTCGCCCAGCGGGGCCAGCCGGTGCACGCGGTGGCCGAGTGCGTCCGTGGCTCGGCCGCCCGGCCCCAGCGCCACCACCGCACCGGCCGACGGGTCCCGCACGGCCCCGACGAGGACCTCGTCCCCCGGCGCGACCACGGGCTGCACGACGGCACCCAGCCAGTCGTCCCCGGCCCGCCCGGCCCACTCCGCCACGACGGCGGCGGCCTCACGCGGATCGGTGACCGGGAGCCGCAGCAGCCCCGCGTCGCCCTTGTGCACGACGCCGCGGACGACGCCCTTCACCGCGACCGCGCCGGGGACCGAGGACGCCGCGATGCCGGCCTGGGCCGGGGTGGTCGCCCAGTGCAGGGGCACGAGGGGCAACCCGGCCGCGCCGCACAGCGCCGTCAGCTCCTCCGGCAGCAGCCAGTCCCCCTCCGATGCCCGACGGCACACCGCGGTGACGACGTCCCGGGCCGCCCGCACGTCCACGCCCGGCGGCGGCGACACCGGACCGGGGAGACGCGACAGCCAGGCCCGTCGCCGGGCGGCGGCGCCGAGCGCGCGGGCGGCGGTGGCGGGTTCGGCCACGGAGACGAGGAACCGGCCGGCGGGGTCGCCGGGCAGGTCGATCCGCTCGACGGAGGTGGGCCGGCTCAGCCGGACGTCGACGACCGGCGTGCCCTCCGGGTGGCGCTGCACCGCCGCCGCCACCGCCGGGGCGGGGTCGCTCACCCCGGTGGGTGCGGTGACGGTGACGACGGCCGCGATCTCGGGCGCGTCGAGTAGGCAGGTGAGTGCGGCGCAGAACGCCGGCACGCCCACCGCGGCTCCCGCATCCACCGGGTTGCCGGTCGCCGCCAGCGGCGGCAGCAGGTCGCGCAGCCGCGCCTGCAGGTCGGCCGGCAGCGGGTCCACCGGCAGCCCGGCCGCGACCAGGGCGTCGGCGGCGAGCACGCCGCCCCCGCCCACGTTGGTGAGGACGGCGACCGTGCCCGCTGCCGGCAGGGGCTGCCCGCGCAGGAGCGCCACGGCGGCGGCCAGCGTGGTCAGGTCCGGCACGGTCTGGATGCCGGCCGTGGCGTACGCGGCCTCCCGTACGGCCCGCGGCGTGGCCGCGCGCGCCGTGTGCGAGGCGGCGGCGCGGGCGCCGGCACCGGAGGTGCCCGACTCCACGGCGAACACCGGCACCCGAGCGCTCAGGTGGGCGGCGGTCCGCGCCAGCCCCCGGAGGTCGGGTTCGGACTCCGCGTAGAGGGTCACGGCCTCCGTGTCCCCGTCCTCGTCGAACCAGGCCAGCAGGTCACGGGCACCGACGTCGTAGGCGTCCCCGATCGCCGCCATGGCCGACAGCCCCAGTCCCATCCGCTGCCAGGCCGCGACGGTGGCGATCACGATGCCGCCGGACTGCGCGACCAGCCCGATGTCGCCGGCCGGGCATGCGGCCCCGGCGAACGTGGCGTCCAGGAAGGCCGGCGGCCCCGGCGCGGCGACGCCGACGCTGTTGGGCCCGACCAGCCGCATGCCGGACCGGGAGGCGAGATCCCGGAGGCGGTCGGGCAGGCCGGGGATGCCGCCGACGCCCCCGCTGAGGACCAGCACCACCCGGACCCCGGCCCGGCCACACCCCGCGACGACCTGCTCCACGGCGGCCGCCGGCACGGACACGACGGCGAGGTCGACCAGCCCCGCGAGCTCCTCCACCGTGGGCCGGCAGCGGACGCCGTCCAGTTCGGAGGCCGCCGGGTTGACGGGGAACACCTCCCCGCGGAAGCCCGACGCGCGCAGGCCGCGCAGCACGGCCCGGCCGATCGACGTCTCCGACCGGCCGGCGCCGACGACCGCGACCGAGCGCGGGCGGAAGAGGGCCTGCAGGCTCGCGGCCGCCGCGCGGCGGTGCCGGTCCTCGTTCGCGGCCTCGTACCGGCCGTCCGGGTGCAGGGCGACCTCCACGGTGATCTCGACGCCCTCGCGGGTGACCTCCAGCGGCAGGCCCAGGTCGGTCAGCACCTGCAGCATCGGGCCGTTCTCGGCCAGCACCTGCGCCTGGAACCGGTCGACACCCAGCCGCCGCGCGGTCGCGGCGAGCTCCTCCAGCAGCACCGTGGCCACTCCCCCGTGGCGCGTCCCCGGGTCGACGACCGCCGCGACCTCGCCGGTGGTGGCGCCGGTGGGCAGGAGCTGGACCACGCCGACGAGTCGGCCGCGGACCCGGGCGCCGAGGTTCACGGCCCCACCGGCGGGGTCGAACGTCCGGCGCACGTAGCCGGCGAGGTCCGCGGGGTGCATCGTGGCGAAGCGCAGGTACCGGTCCCGGTCCGGCAGGCGCTCGTGCAGGGCGAGGGCCTCGGCCGCGGCGGCGGGACCCAGCGGCTCCACCAGGACCGGTGTCCCGTCGCGCAGCAGCGCCCGCGTCGGGCGACTCCCGCCCGGAGGCGTCACCGTCCCGTCCCCCGGGCGACCGCCTCCGCGGCTGGCACCTCCGCCGGGTCGCCGGCCAGGACCTCGCGGGTCAACCGGTCCATCACGGCCTCCTCGTCCACCGGCACGGTGAGCACACGGACACCGTTGGCCACCAGCCGCTCGCTCGGCCTGCCCCACAGCTCGCGGGTGCCGGCGCGCAGGGGCAGCAGCCGGGCGCACACCCGTTCCCGGACCTCCTCGGAGTGCGGGCGGTGGTCCGCACCCGGGCGGCCTCCCCGTCCAGGCCCGCGATCTCCGCCTGCAGCCGCAGGTGCGGGGTCCGGACCGCGACCTCGAGCGACGAGGACCCGACGTTCACGCAGAGGACCGCCTCGGCCACCGGTCCACCGTCGGGCCCGGGCGGCGGCGACGAGCAGGGCCGAAGGGCCCGAGCGGCCCGCCGGAGGGCGCCTCCGGTGGGCCGCCGGCGGTGCGTGACCGGACCCTCGACACCGATCCGGGACCTCCGGCTCTGCCGCCCGGAGCCGGGATCGGCTGCGCTTCCCGTGACGCCGGCGCGCCCGGGCCGAGGAGGCAGCGTGATCCTGGACCTGGCGACCTCGCTCCGCGAGGAGCTCGCCGTCCGCGGCCGGGTGACCTCCGGGGGGAGCGGCGACGCGGCCACCGCTCCCGACGTCGGCCTGCCGGCCGGGTGCATCGGCACCGGCCTGGCCGAGCTGGTCACCGTCGCGCGGTCGGTCCCCGCGCCCGGCCGGACCGGGTGAGCCCGCAGGAGTTCTTCGCCGCCAGTGCCACGGGACGGGCGGTCTTCGAGCGGGTGACCGCGGTCCTGCGTGGCACCGGCGCGCAGGTGCGTGTCACGCCCAGCCAGGTGGCCTTCCGTCGCGCTCGCGGCTTCGCCTGGCTGTGGCTTCCCGGCCGGTACCTCGCCCGCCCCGGAGCGGAGGTGGTGCTCTCCCTCGCCCTGGGCCGCGCGGACCCGTCACCGCGGTGGAAGGAGGTCGTGCACCCCTCCCGGTCGCACTGGGTGCATCACCTGGAGCTGCGCGATGCCGCCGAGGTGGACGACGAGGTCGCCGGCTGGCTCCGCGAGGCCGCCGGGCGGGCCGGGTGACCGGCGTCGGTCACCGGAGGACGGCGACCTTGAGAGCGCCCGAGGCCACCGGGTCGGCGAACAACTCGTAGGCCTCGCGCACCTGGTCGAAGCCGAACCGGTGGGTGACGATCCGGCCGGCGTCGAGCTTCCCGGCCTGGAGCATGCGCAGCAGCATCGGGGTGCTGGTGGTGTCCACCAGGCCGGTGGTGATGGTGACGTCGCGGATCCAGAGGTCCTCGAGGTGCAGCGTGGTGGGCCTGCCGTGCACGCCGACGTTGGCCACCCGCCCGCCGGGCCGGACCACGTCCACGGTCAGGTCGAACGTCCCGGGCAGGCCGACCGCCTCGATGCCGACGTCGGCCCCCAGCCCGTCGGTCATCTGCCGCACCGTGCCGGCGACGTCGTCGTCGGGCGACAGGGCGAGGGCGGCGCCGAAGGACGTGGCCGCGTCCCGCCGGGCCGGCACCGGGTCGACGACGACGATCTGCTGGGGCGTGTAGAACCCGGCGGTCATGACCGCCGCCAGCCCGATCGGCCCGGCACCGACGATGACCACGGTGTCGCCCGGGCGCACGCCGCCGTTGAGCGCCCCCACCTCGTAGGAGGTGGGCAGGATGTCGGCCAGCATCAGCGCCGCGTCGTCAGGGACGCCCTCCGGCAGCCGGTGGACCGAGCCGTCGGCGAACGGGATCCGCACCGCCTCGGCCTGCACGCCGTGGGCGGTGTGCCCGAGCAGCCAGCCGCCCCCGCCCCGGCACTGCCCGTAGCGACCCTCCCGGCAGTACCGGCACCGGCCGCAGGAGCTGATGCACGACATCAGCACCCGGTCGCCGGCACCGACCGTGCGCACGCCGGGCCCGACCTCGGTCACGGTGCCGACCGCCTCGTGGCCGAGGACCGTCCCCGGCGCCACCTCGGGCACGTCACCGCGCAGGATGTGCAGGTCGGTGCCGCAGATGGTGAACCCGTCGACGCGGACGACGACGTCCTCGGGGTCCTCGATCCGCGGGTCGGGGACGTCCTCCCACGACCGCTTGCCGGGGCCGTGGTAGACCAGCGCCTTCATGACCGTCCTCCTCGGCTGTCGGTGCGCCCAGCGCACTCGCGGCTCCGGCGGGGCCGGAGTGCCGAACGTCCCGACCGCGAGGGCCACACAGCAGCCGTCGGCGCGGGCGCCCCCGGGCAGGCTCGCCCCTGTGACCCGCTGGCTGTTGCGGTACGAGGGGCTCGACCCGGACCAGGAGGCGCTGCGGGAGGCGCTGTGCGCGCTGGGCAACGGCCGCTTCGTGACCCGGGCCGCGGCGCCCGAGTCCCGCGCCGACGGCGTGCACCACCCCGGCACCTACGCCGCCGGGGTCTACAACCGGCTGGTCGACGAGGTCGACGGCCGCCGCGTCGCCAACGAGAGCATCGTCAACCTGCCCGACTGGCAGTCCCTGACCTTCCGGACCGGCGACGGGGACTGGCTGGACCTCTCGGCCGTCCGGGTCTCCGACTACGTGCAGGAGCTGGACCTGCGGCGCGGCGTCCTCACCCGCCGGTTCCGGATCGAGGACGACCAGGGACGCCGGACGCGGGTCGCCCAGCGCCGGCTGGTGTCGATGGCCGAGCCCTGCCTGGCCGCGCTCGACTGCGCCCTGGAGGCGGAGAACTGGTCCGGACCCCTCACCGTCCGCTCGGGCCTCGACGGCCGGGTCACCAACTGCGGCGTCGCCCGGTACCGGGGGCTCTCCGACCGGCACCTGGTCGTGGAGGAGTGTGGGGTCGACGACGACGGCGTCCTGACGCTGACGGCGCAGACCAACCAGTCACGGATCCGGATCGGGCTGGCCGCGCGGCACCGGGTCCTCGTGGACGGCGGAGAGCACCCGGTGGCGCCGGTCCCCGTGACCGAGCAGGGGTTCGTCGCCGTCGACCTGACGGTGGAGGCCGCCCCCGGGCGGCTGCTGACGGTCGAGAAGGTGGCCGGCCTGTACACCTCGCGCGACCGCGGCATCGGCGACCCGGGCGAGGCCGCCCTCGACGAGGTCACCCGCGCCGGTCGGTTCGACGACGTGCTGGCCCGGCACGAGCTGGCCTGGGGGCGGCTGTGGCACCGCTGCGACGTGCGGATGGACCCGCAGGGCCGCGCCTCGCTGACGTTGCGCCTGCACGTCTTCCACCTGCTCCAGACCGTCTCCCCCCACAGCGTCGACCTCGACGTGGGCATCCCGGCCCGCGGGCTGCACGGCGAGGCGTACCGGGGGCACGTGTTCTGGGACGAGGTGTTCGTGCTGCCCTTCTACAACCTCCGGTTGCCGGAGGTCGCCCGCGCGATGCTGCTGTACCGGTGGCGCCGGCTGCCGCAGGCCCGGGCCGCCGCGCGGGCGGCGGGGCACCGGGGCGCCATGTTCCCCTGGCAGAGCGGGGCGACCGGGCGCGAGGAGTCGCAGACCGTGCACCTCAACCCCCGCTCAGGGCACTGGCTCCCGGACAACTCGCACCTCCAGCGGCACATCGGCCTCGCGGTGGCCTACAACGCCTGGCGCCACTACGAGGCCACCGGCGACGTGGACTTCCTCGAGCAGTACGGCGCCGAGCTCGTCCTCGAGGTGGCCACCTTCTTCGCGGACCTGGCCACCTACGACCCCACCGACGACCGGTTCGGCATCCACGGGGTCATGGGTCCCGACGAGTACCACGACGCCGTGCCCTGGGGCGACGGGCCCGGACTGGACGACAACGCCTACACCAACGTGATGGCGGCCTGGACGCTCACCCGCGCGCTGGAGTGCCTGGACGTCCTCCCGCCGCAGCGGCGCGGCGAGCTGCTGGACCTCGTCGGCCTCGGGCAGCACGACCTGGAGCACTGGGGGCACGTGAGCCGCAAGCTCCGCCTGTGCTGGCTCGACGACGACGTCATCAGCCAGTTCCACGGGTACGAGCGGCTCGAGGAGCTGGACTGGGCCGCCTACCGGAAGCGCTACGGGGACATCAGCCGGCTGGACCGCATCCTGGAGGCGGAGGGGGACTCGACCAACCGCTACCGGGTCTCCAAGCAGGCCGACGTGCTGATGCTCTTCCAGCTGCTCACCGCCGACGAGCTGTACGCGGTGCTCGACCGGATGGGGTACCGGTACGACCGGCAGACCATCCCGCGGACCGTCGCCTACTACCTGGCCCGGACCTGCCACGGGTCGACGCTGTCGAAGGTCGTCCACTCCTGGGTGCTCTCCCGCGGCGCCCGCCGGAAGGCCTGGGGGTGGTTCCTCGAGGCGCTGGAGAGCGACATCGCCGATGTCCAGGGCGGCACCACCGGCGAGGGGATCCACCTCGGGGCCATGGCCGGCACCGTGGACCTGCTCCAGCGCGCCTTCACCGGGCTGGAGACCCGCGAGGACGTGCTGTCCCTGGACCCCGCACTGCCCGAGGCGCTGACGGCCATGCGGTTCCGGGTGCGCTACCGCGGCCACCGCGAGGTCGAGGTGACGATCACCCACGACGCCCTGACGATCGGCGGCTCCGGGCAGCCGGCGGCCGAGCTGCCGCTGCGGGTCCGGGACGCCGAGCACCGGTTCGACCCCGGCGGTGTCCTGGAGGTCCCGCTGCCCCGCACCCGCGGCTGACCCGGAGGTGACGCGCCCGTCGGACTACAGGAGCCCACCGGCCCGCAGGTTGACCGCGAGGAGGACGGCGGTCAGCGCGGCGCCGCCGACGGTGGCCACCGCCAGGAGGACCCGGCGCAGGCTCCACCGCTGCACCCGGACCCGCGGCCACGGCGGCAGCAGGGACCGGAACTCCTCCAGCAGGTCCCCGTCGGCCTCGGCCAGCCGGCGGGCCAGCTGGCGCGGGATGGTCAGCGAGCTGGTGGCGGCGAAGGCCTCGGCCAGCTCCTCCGGGCCGAAGAACGCCAGCGCCCGCTCCGTGACCCGCCGGGGCCCGGCGACCAGGGCCAGGGTGAGCATCATGTTGGCGAGGTCGGCGGCCTGCCGCCAGCGCGACGGGCGGAGTTCGCCGAAGGAGACGTCGACGAGGTGGACGCGCCCGTCGTGGGCCAGCACGTTGGAGGGCTTGACGTCGCGGTGCGCCGCGCCCGCCGCCCACAGCCGGCGGACCTGCCGCAGGGCGTCGTCGATCACCGTGTCGTCCACCCCGGAGTCGAGGACCTCGACCGCCTCGGGGACGAGCTCGGTCACGAGGAGGTACTCGCGGCCGGGCACCACCTCGACCACGCCCAGCGGCTCGGGCACCCGCACGCCGCCGTCCCGCAGCAGGCGCAGCATGTAGTCCTCGTGCTCGACCAGGCGGCGGACGGAGGCGAACGGCGCCTCGTCCTCCAGCCGGCCGTACCGGAGCACCCGGGCCCACTTGTACCAGCGGTCCGAGCGCAGGTGCGTGGTCGCGTAGAGCTTGCCGAACAGGTGCTCCGGCGGCCCGCTCGCCAGCCGCAACCGGCACGGCGTGGAGCCCGCGGACCCGTCGAGCCGGTACGGGCGGATCTCGGTCACCTCGATGCCCAGCTGGTCCCGGACCGCGGTGAGGATCTTGTCCGTGCGCTCCTCGTCGAGCCGCAGGTGCGCCTTTCCCGTCCGGTGCCAGGTGACCGGGAAGACCGGCTCCGGAGCGAAGACCTGGAAGGCCAGCGCCGCCGCGCTGCACCCAAGGACGGCGCTGGCGACGGCGGTGCTCACGGTGTCGAGCCCCAGTGCCACCCGGTCCACGACGAGCGTGCCGACGCCGAGGGCGACGACCGCCCACCCCCAGCGCCGCACGCGGCCCGAGGGCGTCAGCGCGACGAGGCTCCCCGTGGCGACGGTGGCCAGGACCACGACCGGCCACGCCGGCAGGCTCAGCTCCGCCGGTGAACCGGTCACACCCTCCCGGACCACGCGCACCAGCCGCGCGTCGCCCCCCGCCATCACGGCCGTCGTCGCCACCAGCGAGACGGTGACGACGTAGACCAGCAGGTGCCGCCACCGGGCGGTCCACGCCAGCAGCAGCACGGTCGGCACCCACAGCACGCGGTACCCCAGCGCCGCACCCAGCCTGCCCAGGTCCGCGGCCCACTCCGGGCCCGACCCGGTGGGCGCGAGGAACTCCCGCACGGCCCGGTCGAACCCCGGCAGCCCACCGGTCCGCCCCGCCCAGGCGACCAGCAGGCCGGCAGAGACGGCCAGGGCTCCGGCACAGACCCACACGCCGCGGGCGACCTGCCATCGGGGGTCGTGGTCCCGGCCCGACGGCCGGCGGCGCTCCGCGCCGGCCGGCCAGGGCGGCCGCCGGCTACCGGTGACCGGCACGCGCGGCCGCTCCGTCCCACCGCCCCCGCCGGACGACCGGAGCCCCTCGCCCACCGACCCGTCGCTGGTCACCGCGCCATGCTCTCCCTTCCCGCCACTGCGGTCCCCGTTCGCGCGGCACGGCACACCGGGCCCAAGGTCCCCCACCCGGGGTCCCCGGCCCGCCCGCACCGGGGCCTCCGGCACCTCGCCGCCGGCCGGCCGCGCGGACACCGTGAGCAGGGACAGGGACCGGTCCCGACGGGAGAGCCCATGACCACCACCCGCACGCCCGACCGCACGACGCCTCGCACCCGCGAACGGAGTGCCGCCGGACTGCTGCTGATCGCCGCGGGCGCCGGCGTGCTGCTGGCCGTCATCACCGCTGAGGCGCTGTACCCCGCGGACTACCGCAGCAGCGTCAACACCGTCAGCGACCTCGCCGCGATGCGGCCGGACGACGTCGTCCGCCAGCCGTCGGCGGCCATCTTCAACGTCACGATGATCGTGGCCGGGCTCGCGATCGCCACCGCCACCGGGCTGCTCGCCCGGGCCGGCGCCCGCCTCTCCGCCGTCCTCCCGCTGGGCGGCCTGGCCCTGGGGATGGTCGGCGTCGGGGTGTTCCCCGGCAACACGTACATGGCCGTCCACCAGGTCGTGTCGCTGCTGGCCTTCCTCAGCGGCGGCCTCGCGGCGGTCCTGGCCGCCCGGTTGGTCGCCACGCCCCTGCGCCCGGTCCTGCGCCTGCTGGGCGCGGTCGCGCTCGGGTTCCTCGTGGGCTACCAGCTGTTCGGGGAGCTGCCGGTGTTCGCGTCCCTCGGTGAGGGAGGCGTGGAGCGCTGGATCGTCTACCCCGTCACGCTGGCCCTGGTCGTCCTGGGCAGCGGGCTGGCCGGCGGGCAGCCGGCCCCGGCGCCGGCCCTCGACCGATGACGCTGGTGGAACGGGCCCGCGCCCGTGCTCGCACGGGCGCGGGGTGTGCCGGCCCACCCGGGGCCCTGCCGGTCGGTGCGCGCGTACGGCACGCTGCTCGCCCACCCCACCGACGGAGGGAGCCGCCATGGCACAGCGACGGTGGCGCGACCTGAGCGGCGGGCAGCGCGCCGCGGTGCTGGCGCTCGGAGCGGTCCAGCTCGCGCTGGCCGTCACTGCCTGGAGGGACCTGGCCCGCCGCTCTCCCGCCGAGGTCGCCGGGCGAAAGGGTGTCTGGGCGGCGGTCATCGCGGTCGACTGGGTGGGCCCGCTGGCCTGGTTCCGCTGGGGCCGGCGGCGCTGAGCCGCGCCGGCTGCACCCGGGCCGCGCGGAGGTGGTTGCGTGGACCGGTGGCCCGGACCGTCCTGGCCCTCGCCGTGGTCCTCGCGGTCTTCGCCGGGGTGCTGCCGCGGATGGCCGACTACTCCGCGGCGTGGGACCTGGTCCGCGGCATGACGGCCACAGGGACCGTGGTCGTGGCCGGGACCGCTCTGGTCAACCTGTTCTCCTACGCCCCGCTGTGGATGGCGGCCATGCCGGGGCTCACGCTCCCGCGGGCGGTGCTGTCCGACCAGGCGTCCACCGCGGTCGCCAACACGGTGCCGATCGGCTTCGCGGTCGGCGTCGGAACGAACGTCGCGATCTTCCACTCCTTCGGCTTCTCCGCCGGTGAGATCACCCGCGGGGTCGCCCTGACCGGGGTGTGGAACAACCTGGTCAAGCTCGGGATGCCGGCCCTCGCGCTGGCCGGGGTGGCCCTGGTCGGCGACGTCGGCACCGGGCTGGGGCTGGCCGCCCTGGCCGGCAGCGCGGTGCTCCTCGCCGGCGTCGCGGCCCTGGTGCTGGTGGTCGGCAACCGTGCGGCCGCGGCCGTGCTGGCCTCCGCGGCCGAACGGCTCTCCGGCCGGGTGGCCCGCGCCCTGCGACGGCCGCCGCCGTCGGGGTGGGTGGCGGCCACCGAGCGGTTCCGCCTCGAGTCCCGGGACCTGGTCCGCGCCCGCTGGCCGCACCTGACCGCCGCGGCGGTGGTCAGCCACGGCGCGCTGTTCCTCGTCCTGCTGGCCTGCCTGCGGACGGTAGACCGGCAAGGCGCGGACGTTCCCTGGCTCGTGGTCCTCGCGGTCTTCTCGATCACCCGGCTGGTCACGATCGTGCCGATCACGCCGGGAGCGATGGGCGTGGCCGAGCTCAGCTACGTCGCCGGGCTGACCGCCGTCGGCGTGGGCGCTCCGGCCGCGACGGGCACGGTGCTGCTGTTCCGCTTCCTCACCTGGTTCCTCCCCATCCCGCTCGGCGCGGCGATGTGGCTGCTGTGGTCCCGCGGCGTGGGGAGCGCTGCCCGGGCGGCCCGATGACGCCGATCGGGCCGCGGGCCCGGCCCGTGGTGGGCGCGCCGCCCGAGCCGTTGGTCCCGCCGCTCGGAGCCGTGCGCCACTGACCGATCCCGCGTGCCGGGTCTGGGGTGGAGGGCATGCGGGTTCCGGCACGACGGCGGTGGTGGTGGGCGGTTGCCGGGGCGGTCCTCGCCGCGGTGGCCGTCCTCGTCGGCGTGCTCGTCGCCGGCGGCGGGGGCGGCGGACGTGACGCCACCATCCCCCAGGCCACCGGGACGACGTCCTCCGGGCCCGCCACGAGCGCGACGCCCTCCACCCCCGGACCGGCCGACACGGCTGTCCCGGCCGCCACACCGTCCTCGCGCACGGCGACCACGGCCCCATCCACCACCGCACCGGCCGGGGTGCCCCCGGAGCTTCGCGGCCAAGACCTGACGGTCCTGCCGACCTCGCGCCGGGTGGTCGCCCTCACCTTCGACGCCGGCGCGAACTCCGCCGCGCTGACCCGCATCCTGGCGACCCTGGACGACGAGGGCGTGCCCGCCACGTTCTTCCTCACCGGCCAGTGGGCCGCGGCCAACCCCTCGGGGGTGGCCGCCATCCGCTCCGGCGGGCACCGCATCGGCAACCACTCGATGACCCACCCCCACTTCCCCGGCCTGTCCGACGACGCCATCCGCGATCAGTTGAGCAGCGCCGAGCGGGCGATCGCGGCCGGCGGGGCCGACCCCCGGCCGCTGTTCCGGTTCCCGTTCGGCGACCGCGACGCCCGCACCGTCGCCGCGGTGAACGACGGCGGCTACGTCCCCGTCCGCTGGACGGTGGACACCCTCGGGTGGCAGGGCACCAGCGGTGGGCGCAGCGCGCAGGAGGTCACCGACCGGGTCGTGGGCGCGCTGCAGCCCGGCGAGATCGTCCTCATGCACGTCGGCTCCAACCCCGACGACGGCTCCACCCTCGACGCCGACGCGCTGCCGTCGACGATCGCCCGCACGCGGGACGCCGGGTACGGGTTCGTGACCCTCGACGCGCTGTTCGGGTGAGCCGGTGACCGCCGAGACGACGAGGACCGTCCCGGCCGACGCACCCCGCGGCCTGACCTCCGGCGAGGCCGCGGACCGCAGACCCGCGGGCGGCAACCGTCTGCCGGTCGAGCAGGCACCCAGCCCGCTGCGGCTCCTCCTGGCGCAGCTGGTCCACTTCTTCGCCCTCCTCCTGTGGGGCGCGGCCGTCCTCGCCTTCATCGGCGGCATGCCGCAGCTGGCGGTCGCGATCGCGGTGGTCGTCCTGCTCAACGGCGCCTTCGCCTTCGCGCAGGAGTACCGCGCCGACCGGGCGGCCGAGGCCCTGCGCGACCTGGTGCCCCACCGGGTCACGGTGGTGCGGGACGGCCTGCGCCAGGAGATCGACGCCGTCGACCTGGTGCCCGGTGACCTCGTCGTCCTGGAGGCCGGCGACCGCATCGCCGCCGACCTCCACCTCACCGAGGTGCACGGCCTCCGGGTGGACGAGGCGTCCCTGACCGGGGAGAGCCAGCCGGTCGGCAAGGACGCGGGCGACCCGGCGTCGGCGGGCTGCTTCGTCGTCGAGGGCGAGGCCCGGGCGACCGTCGAGGCGATCGGCGGGGACACCCGGCTGGCCTCGATCGCCACCATGACCCGGTCGACCGCCCGCGCCAAGACGCCCCTGGCCCGGGAGCTGGACCGCGTGGTGCGGATCGTGACCGTCGTCGCCGTCGGCCTCGGTGTGGTCTGTTTCGGCGCCGGCCTGCTCATCGGGCTGCCGGCCGGCGACGGCTTCCTGTTCGCCGTCGGCGTCACCGTCGCGCTGGTGCCCGAGGGCCTGCTGCCGACCGTCACGCTGTCCCTGGCGCGCAGCGCCCAGCTGCTGGCCGGGAGCCAGGCCCTGGTCCGGCGGCTGGAATCGGTCGAGACCCTCGGGTCCACCACGTTCATCTGCACCGACAAGACCGGCACCCTCACCCAGAACCGCATGGCGGTCGTGGCGGTCTGGACGCCGCACGGTGACGTGACCGTCCGCGGTGAAGGGTACGAGCCCCGTGCCGGGCTGACCGGGGAACCCGCTGCCGTCGACGCCGCCCGGGAGCTGGCCCGGACTGCGGTGCTCTGCTCCACGGGGCGGATCCGGGAGGTCGACGGCAGCTGGACGGCGGTCGGCGACCCGATGGAGGCCGCCCTCGACGCGCTGGCCCGGCGCACCGGCGCCCCCGGGCTCGACGCCGCCGACCGGGCGGGCACGCGACGCTTCCCGTTCGACCCCCGGCGCCGCCGCATGTCGGTGCTGGTGGGCGGCGTCCTGCACGTCAAGGGTGCGCCGGACTCGGTGCTGGCTCGCTGCGCCGGCAGCTCACCGGAGGCCCGGCGGGCCGCCGAGGCCCTGGCGGCGAGGGGGCTCCGGGTGCTCGCCGTGGCGCGTCGGGAGGTCGCGGCACCGGCCGACGCCGACGACGCCGAGCGCGACCTGACCCTGCTGGGCGTCGTCGGGCTCGAGGACCCGCCGCGGGAAGGCGTCGACGCGGCGCTGGCCGCCTGCCGCCGGGCCGGCATCCGGGTCGCCATGGTGACCGGGGACTCCGGGGCCACGGCCCGCGTCATCGCCCGGGAGATCGGCCTGGCCGGGGACGACGCCCTGGTCCTCGAGGGCCGCGACCTGCCGCGAGACCCCCGCGAGCTCGGCGCGCTGCTGGACCGGGACGGCGTCGTGGTGTGCCGCGTGGCGCCGGAGGACAAGCTGCGCATCGCCGAGGCCCTGCGCGGCCGCGGGCACGTGGTGGCCATGACCGGGGACGGGGTCAACGACGGCCCGGCGCTGCGCGCGGCCGACATCGGCGTGGCCATGGGCAGGAGCGGCACCGACGTCGCCCGCCAGGCCGCGGACCTCGTCCTGCTCGACGACCACTTCGCCACGATCGTCACGGCCGTGCGACAGGGGCGGACCACGTTCGCCAACATCCGCCGGTTCCTCACCTACCACCTGACCGACAACGTGGCCGAGCTGACCCCGTTCGTCGTCTTCAGCGTCACCGCCGGCGGGATCCCGCTCGCGCTGGGCGTGCTGCAGGTGCTGGCCCTCGACATCGCCACCGACATGCTCCCCGCACTGGCACTGGGGGCCGAGCCCGCGTCGGCCCGGGTCCTCGACGGCCCGCCGCCGCGCCGCCGGCTCATCGACCGCGCCATCCTCCGGCGGGCCTTCGGGATGTTCGGCCCCGTGGAGGCGACGGTGTCGATGGCCGCCTTCCTGACCGTGCTGCTGGGCTCCGGGTGGTCCTACGGCGAGCCCGTGTCGGCGCAGGTGCTGGCCACGGCATCGGGAGCGGCCTTCACCGCCGTCGTGCTGGGCCAGCTCGCCACCGCCTTCGCCTGCCGGAGCACCAGCAGGCCGCCGTGGCGGCTGCGGGGACGGCCCAACCACCTGCTGCGATGGGCGGTCGGCGTCGAGCTGCTGGTGCTCGTCGCGGTGCTCGCCGTCCCCCCGCTGGCCGATCTCCTGGGCCAGCGTCCACCCTCGCTGCCCGGCCTCGTGGTCGCCGTCTGCGCCATCCCCGCCGTGCTGGGTGCGGACGCCGCGGACAAGGCCCTGCGCCGGCGGGGCGGGGCCGGCGCGGCGGCGACGTCCGGCCCGTCCTGACCGGGCCGTCCGCCCCTCGTCCCCGTCCGAGCCGAACGGCCAGCGTGGTCGCATGACGACTCCACGCGTGCTGGTCGGGTACGCCACCGCCGCCGGCTCCACCCGGGGCATCGCCGAGCGGATCGCCGCGGGGCTCACCGACGTCGCCGACGTCACCGTCGTTCCCGTGGGTCCGGACGTCGACCCGGCGGGGTTCGACGCGTTCGTGATCGGCAGCGCGGTGCACGACATGGCCTGGCTGCCGGCCGCCGCCGATTTCCTCCGCCGGGGCCGCGCCGTGCTCGGGGAGCGGCCGTTCTGGTGCTTCAGCGTGGCCGGCGTGGCGCCGTCCGGGCCGCTCAGCCGCGCGCTCGTCGGCTCGGAGGTCCGGCGGATCGGCGCGACGTTCCCCTCGGGCCTGGTCCCCCGCGACCACCGGGTCTTCGGCGGCATCGTCGTCCTCCAGGGGATGCCGCTGTGGGGCCGGCTCTTCTGGCGTGCCGTCGGCGGCCGTCCCGGCGACCACCGGGACTGGCCCGCCGTCGACCGCTGGGCCGGCGAGGTCGCCGCGGCCCTGCGCGGGCTGCACCGCGACCGGACGGCGGCCGGCCCCGTGCGGCCGCCCGCGGTCTGACCCGTGGGGTCGAGGGGCCCGGTACCGGGGGACCTCGGCCACTCCCCACCCGGGAGACGCCGGCGGAGGCTCGGTCCGACACCGCACCGGACCGAACCCGCCCCGAGGAGCGACCGTGCTCACCGCGCACCTGGACCGCACCACCGCCTCCGCCGTCGTCGCCCTCGCCAACCGCGCCCCCTCCGTGCACAACTCCCAGCCGTGGCGGTGGCGGATCGGCCCGTCCTCCATCCACCTGTTCGCCGACCCGGCCCGGGCCCTGCCGGCCACCGATCCCGAGGGCCGCGACCTGCGGATCAGCTGCGGGGCGGCCTTGCACCACCTCCGGGTCGCGCTGCTGGCGGCGGGCCTGGGCGCGCGGGTGCACCGGCTGCCCGACCCGGCGCACCCGGACCACCTGGCCGCCGTGGAGACCACCGCCCCGGCCCGGCCGACGCCGGACGACCTGGCCCTGGCCCGCGCGATCGAGATCCGCCGCAGCGACCGCCGGGTGTTCTCCACCTGGCCGGTGCCGGTCGAGTTCACCGCCGATCTGGTCCGGACCGCCGCCGAGGAGGGCGCCGCCCTGCACGTCCTCGAGCGCGAGACGGAGCGGTGGAGCGTGCGGCGTCTGATCGAGCACGCGGCGGTGGAGCAGGCCCTCACACCCGGGCTGGGTCAGGAGACGGCCGAGTGGACCGGCCGCAGCCGCTCCGCCCGTGAGGGCGTCCCGGCGGGGAACGTCCCGGTCGGGCCGGACGGGACGGTCCCGATGCGGCACTTCGCCGGAGGTGAGCAGCCGCAGAGCGAGCTGGGCACCGGGGAGTCCGACGGGACGGTGCTGGCGGTGCTCGCCACCGCCACCGACGAGCCGGTCGACCAGCTGCGCGCCGGGGAGGCGCTCAGCGCCGTGCTGCTCACCGCCACGCGGTCCGGGCTGGCCACCGACCCCGTCAGCCAGCCGCTGGAGGTGCCCGCGACCCGCGCGGAGCTGCGCCGGGTCTGCCTGGGCGGCGAGGGTGCGCCCCAAGTCCTCCTGCGGCTGGGCTGGGCCCCCGTCAGCGCCGACCCGGTCCCCCCGACCGGCCGGCGTCCCGTCGACGACACCATCGACGCCTTCGACGCGCCGTGGGCGTGAACGTGGCGCCGCTCCGCGGTGACGCGGCGGCACCGACCACCGACAACCGGGACCGGGCACGGGAGGACGAGGTGGACGAGGCCACGACGTGGACCGTCACCATCGAGATCGACGAGCACGACGGGCACACCCGCGCGGTGGCGCGACTGCGCATCCGGGACACCGACCGGCTGACCGGCGTCGGGCTCGCCCGGCTGGACCCGGCCGACCGCGACGTGCCCGAGATCGGCGACGAGATCGCCGTGGCCCGGGCGCTGTCGGACCTGAGCCACCGGCTGCTCCAGACCGCCACCGAGGACGTCGAGCAGTCCACGGGCACACCTGCCCACCTCACGTTGTGAGGATCCGCGACAGCGACTCCCCTGGGAGGTCCACGTGAGCGTTCCCCGCACCGGTCCGCAGGCCGCCGGCCGCATCGCCGTCGGGGTCGACGGGTCCCCCTCGTCCGAGGACGCGCTGCGCTGGGCCGCGGAGCAGGCCCGGCTGACCGGCCAGGAGCTGCACGCCGTCACCGCCTGGGGACTCCCGCTGCCGTACGACGCGCCCGTCACCGGCGAGGTGGACTGGTCCGGAGACGCCGCGGCGGCCCTGGAGAAGTCGCTGGCGACCGTCCTCGGCGCCGCCGACGCGCCGCGGGTCGTCCGCCACGTGCAGGAGGGCCACCCCGCCGGGGTGCTGGTCGACGCCGCCCGCGACGCCGACCTGCTCGTCGTGGGCTCCCGGGGACACGGCCGCCTCCCCGGGCTGCTGCTCGGTTCGGTGAGCCAGCACGTCGTCGCCCACGCCACCTGTCCCGTGGTCGTCGTCCACGGGCACCGCGCCCCGACCGGTCTGGTCATCGTCGGCGTGGACGGGTCGCCGGAGTCCGAGCAGGCGTTGCGGTGGGCGGCCCGGCAGTCCCTCGCCTCGGGGGTGCACGTCCGCGCGGTCACCGCGTGGCACGTCCCCGTCCTCTCGGGCCTCACGGCGGGCACGGAGCCGGACTGGGCGGCGCACAGCGCGCACACCCTGGCCACGACCGTCGCCGACGCACTCGGCGGGGCAGGCGGCATGCGGGTCGAGCAGGACGTCGTGGAGGACGACCCGGCGGTCGCACTGCTCCGCGCCGCGGAGGGCGCCGACCTGCTGGTGGTCGGCCGGCGCGGCCACGGCGGCTTCCCCGGCATGCGGCTGGGATCGGTCAGCCGGCACGTGGCGACGCACGCCTCCTGCCCCGTCGTGGTCCACCCCGGCGTGCCCCAGGGGCAGCCCACGCGCTGAGCCCACCGTCCCGTGCCGGGTGCCGTCCCGAGGTCCCGGCGGCACGGGCCGTCGGCCCCTGCCCCTCCCGGGCGCGCGGCGGGACCGTGGACACGTCTCGTCGGGGGAACTCTCGGAGGTGTGCCATGAGAGGACGACGGCGACTCGGCCTGCTGCTGGCGGGTGTGCTCGCCCTGACCACGACCACTACCGCGGTCGGGGCCGCCACGGCGTCGACCACGGCATCGACCGTCCCGGTGCTGGTCGGCATCCGGGCGGCGCACCACCCGACCTTCGACCGCATCGTGTTCGACTTCGACGGAGGGCTGCCGGCCACCCGCGAGGCCGGCTACGTCCCCGAGCTGATCGGGGACCCCTCCGGCCTGCCCGTGCCCGTCGCGGGGCGCGCCATCCTGCAGGTGCGCTTCCAGCAGGCCGACGCCCACGACGCCGGGGGCAACGCCACGGCGCCGGACCGGGTCGCCTTCGCGCTGCCCAACATCGTCACCGCGGTCCGGTCCGGGGACTTCGAGGCGGTCACCACCTACGGCATCGGCCTGGCCAGCCGGCAGCCGTTCCGGCTGTCCACCCTGACCGACCCCGACCGGGTCGTGATCGACGTCGACGCCGGGTTCACCACCGTGCAGCGGCAGGTGTACTTCCTCGACGCCGACAGGTTCGCGACCGGCGAGGAACCCTACTTCGTGCCGGTCCTGCGACCGGTGCTGCCCCGCACGCCGGCCACCGGGGTCATGGACCGGCTCTTCGCCGGGCCGACCCCGGCCGAGGCCGCCCGCGGCCTGCAGTTCCTCGCCTCGGAGGCCACCGGGTTCACCGGCCTCGCCATCAGCCAGCGGATCGCCCGGGTGCAGCTGACCGGCGGCTGCAGCAGCGGCGGCTCCACCGCGACGATCGCCGGCGAGATCTTTCCGACGCTGCGGCAGTTCGACACCGTGGACTTCGTGAAGATCTACGGCCCCGACGGCCGCACGGAGCAGCCGACCGGGTCCGTGGACTCCATCCCCGAGTGCCTGGAGCCGTGAGCCCGCTGCCCCTCCCCGGAGCCGCCCGGCTCCGGGGAGGGGCACCTCAGGCCCGTGACCCGAGGCCCGGGAGCCGGCGGGTCAGCCTCCGGCCGCAACGGTCGCCGGTGACTCCGGGACGGCGGCCCGGGCCGGCTCCGGACGGACGACGAGGACCGGGCACCGGGCGCGGACCGCGCAGTGCAGCGCGACCGAGCCGAGGACGATCCCGGCCAGCCGGCTGCGGCTGCGGCTGCCGACGACCAGCAACGAGGCACCCGCGGACCGCTGCACGAGCACGTCGCCGGGCGCACCGGTGTCGGCCACGACCTGCACCCGCGGACCGGACACGGTGCCCAGCACGTCCCGCACGATGGCCTCCGCGCGCAGCCGCGCCTCCTCCAGCTGCTCGTCCTCGGGAGGCGGGCGGACGATGGCGGCGTCGCTCCAGTACAGGACCGGCTGGCACACCGCGACCGCCTCCACCGCGGCGCCGAGTCCTGCCGCCTCCTCCACAGCACGGGCGAGGGCGGCGCGCGACACGGGCGAGTCGTCGATGCCGACGACCACGCGCGGCTGGACCGGTCCGGGCGCGGAGTGCACCACGACCACCGGGCAGGGTGCGTGCGTGGTGCAGTGCAGGGCCACCGAGCCCAGCAGGGCGCTGCGGACCGCGCCGCGCCCCCGGCTGCCCACGACGAGCAGCCGAGCGCCGGGAGCCCGCTCGACGAGCTGCTCGGCCGGGGCACCGGCCACGATCGTGAAGTCCACCGGCACCGCCGACACGCCCGGTTCCGCGGCCGCGACCGGGTCCCCGATCGCCTCGGCGACGAACGCGCGGGTGCGGGTCTCGGCGTGGGACCGCAGGACCTCGAGGCGGTCGGGTCCCACCAGGAGCGGATCGGTCCAGTAGGACGCCACCGGGAAGGCGCTCACCACGTCCAGTCGGGCCCCGGAGCGGGCGGCGGCGCGGACCGCCCACACCACCGCGGCCCGGGCACCCGGGGACCCGTCGACCCCGACGACGATGCGCCCGTCCGCCGGTCCGCCCGGCCGGTCGCTCGCCGGACCGGTCGTCGCCTCACTGGTCACCGCCACCACCTCGTTCCCGCGGGGTCCGTCCCGGACAGGTCGAGCCTCGGGCGCCGCGCCCCCCGGGGACCGTGGCCGACGTCACCAGGCGCGTGGACCTTCGTCCCGGCCGACGCCGGCTCCGGGACCGGAGGTCCACGGGCGCCGGGGCCGTAGGGCACTTCACCAGCGCATCGGGCACCGGTGACCGTGGTGCCACGTCCGCGAGAGGAGGCCCCGGTGGCCAGCAGCGTGCAGCGACGGGGTCCCACCCGGGTCCCCGTCCGGCCGCGTTGACGCGCCCCGGATCGCGTCGCGTGCCCACCGCGTCCGCCCCGGGACCGACGGTCGCCCCGCCGGAGGTCGTCACCTGGCTGGACGACCCGCGAGCGGCGGAGCCGGCTCGGGCCGGCGGCAAGGGGGCCGGCCTCGCCCGGCTCCGGCGGTCCGGACTACCGGTGCCCGACGGTTTCGTCGTCGAGGCCGGCGCGTACCGCCGGTTCCTCGCCGCGTCCGGTCTCGCCCCGCTCGTCGACCGGCTCACCGCGGGGCTCGACCCGGGCGACGCCGACGGGCTGGCCGACGCGTCGGCCCGGCTGCGGGCGGCCTTCGAGGCCGCACCCGTGCCCGGCGAGCTCGCCGACCCGATCGTCGCGGCCTGGCAGCGGCTCGGCGCGCCGGCGGTCGCGGTCCGCTCCTCGGCCACCACGGAGGACCTCCCCGAGGCCAGCTCCGCCGGCCAGCAGGACACCCTGCTCGGGATCTCCGGGGCCGAGCAGGTGGTGGCTGCCGTCCGGCGCTGCTGGTCGTCGCTGTGGACGGCGCGGGCGCTGGCCTACCGCGCCCGGCACGGCACGCCGCAGCCCGACGTGGCCGCGGCGGTCGTCGTCCAGCGGATGGTGGACGCCGACGTCGCCGGGGTGCTGTTCACCGCCGACCCGGTCACCGGGCGCCGCGACCACGTGGTCGTGGAGGCCGTCCGCGGACTCGGGGACGCCCTGGTCAGCGGGCGGGTGACGCCGCAGCGATGGGTCCTGGACGCCCGCACGCGCGCCGTCCTGGGCGGGCCCGACGCCGGGGCCCGTCCGTACCTGGACGGCGGGCACCTGCGCGAGCTCGCCGCGCTCGGGCTGCGCGCCGCCGCGCAGTCCGGCACGCCGCAGGACCTGGAGTGGGCCGTCGCCGGTGGGCGCTGCTGGCTGCTGCAGTCCCGGCCGATCACCTCCCTGTTCCCGCTGCCGTCCGGGCCGCCGGCCGGCCCGGGACTGCGGGTGTACATCCCCCTCACCCTGGCCGCGCAGGGCATCACCGAGCCCATGACGCCCGCGGGCGGCCACCTGTTCGCCACGCTGGCCGCCGCCGCGACGTCCCGGTGGGCGGGCGGACCGCGCGGGCCGCAGGGCGCGGCGGGGTCGGTGTCGACGGCGGCCGGCCGCCTCTTCTACGACATGACCCCCCTGCTGGCCGCGCCGCGCCTGGGCCGGACCCTGGCCGACCGGATGGCCCTGAAGGACCCGGCCACCGCCGCGATCCTGCGCGAGTGGCTGGACCGCGAGGGACACCGGCTCGTCCGCTCCCGCGACGCGCCCCTCCCGGCGGGCCTGGCGCTGGCGCTGCTCCGCGCGGTGCCCGGGCTCGTCGCGGCCGCCGCCGACCCGGCGCGCGCCCGCCGGCGGCTGCTGACCCGCGCGGAGGTCCAGGTCCGCCGGCTGCACGACGAGACCGCGGCCCTCACCACACCGCGGGCGCAGGTCGAGTTCGTCCTGTCGACCGCGCCGCGGCGCGCGGTCGACGTGGTCTGGGCGCAGCTGCCGCCCTTGTACCTGGGGCTGCTGGCCGGTGCGCTGGCCGCCCGGCTGTGCGAGCGGTGGCTGGGCTCCGCGACCGGGTTGGAGCCGGTGCGCCGCTGGCTGCCCCACGACCCCACGCTCGCCATGGGCACCGCGCTCGCCCGGCTGGCGCAGGCCTGCGCGGCGACCGGCGGCGAACCGTCGGCGACGATGCCGGGCATGGCGGAGTTCCTGGCCACCTTCGGACACCGGGCGCCGGACCGGGAGATCGACCTGGGGCTGCCGCGCTTCACCGACGACCCGTCCTACGTGGTGCAACTGGTCCGCGGCTACCTCGCGGCCGGGGACCCGGCGGCGTTGCTGACCCGGCAGCGGCGCGGCGCCGCGGAGGCCGACCGTGCCGCCCGCGACCTGGTCGCCGCCGTCCGCCGCACCCGGGGCCGGCGGCACGCCCTGGTCCTGCGCGCGGTGCTGAGCCGTTACCGGGCCCTCGGCGGGCTGCGCGAGCGCCCGAAGTTCGACCTGGTCCGGGTGCTCGCCGTGGCCCGGGGCGTGCTCCAGCAGGTCGGCGCGGCCCTCGTCGCGGCGGAGCGCCTGCACGACGCCGACGACGTGTTCTTCCTCGACCCGGCCGACCTGCGCGCCGCGGTGTCGGGAACCGCCACCGACCTGTCCGAGCGCGCGGACCACCGCCGCCGGGAGTACCGGCGCGAGCTCGGCCGCCGGGCCGTGCCGCGGATCCTGACCAGCGAGGGGGAGGTGGTCTACGGCCCGGCCGCGCTCCCGGAGGACCTCCCCGGGACCCTGCGCGGCACCGCGGTGTCACCCGGGGTGCACGAGGGCGCCGCGCGGGTCCTCGACTCCCCGGTGGGCGCCGCCCTGGCCCCGGGTGAGGTGCTCGTCGCGGCCAGCACCGACCCGGGGTGGACACCGCTGTTCCAGCTCGCCGGCGCCCTGGTGATGGAGGTCGGCGGGGTGGTCTCCCACGGGGCGATCGTGGCGCGCGAGTACGGCATCCCCGCCGTCGCCACGGTGCCGGACGCGACCCGGCGGCTGCGCACCGGCCAGCGGGTCCGCGTGGACGGCGGCGCCGGCACGGTCACCGTCCTGGACGGTTCCTGAGCCTCTTCCGGGGACAGGGACCCGGCGGGTCGCGACCAACGGCACTGCCCCGGCACGCCCGGACCCGGACAGGGTGGGAGCCGTCCCCGGACACAGCGCAGGAGGACCCCATGGGCGACCGCCGGCACCGCAGCAGGATCGTCGTGGGCGTGGACGGTTCCCCCTCCTCCCGGCAGGCGCTGCGGTGGGCGGCCCGGCAGGCCGAGCTCACCGGCGCGGAGCTGCACGCGGTCACGGCGTGGCGCCTGCCCACGACGTACGGCTGGATCCCGCCGATCGCGGACCACGACTGGGCGGGCGAGGCCCGCGCCGTCCAGGCCCACGCCATCGCGGAGACGCTCGACGGCACCCAGGCCGAGCGGGTGCGGCGGGACGTCGTCGAAGGCCACCCGGCCCGCGCGCTCGTCCGCTGCGCGGCCGGTGCCGACCTGCTGGTCGTCGGCAGCCGCGGGCACGGCGGGTTCTCCGGCATGGTGCTCGGCTCGGTGGCCCAGCACGTGGTCACCCAGGCGCCCTGCCCCGTTCTCGTCGTCCGGGAGACCGCAGCCGCCGAGGACGCCCCCCGGGCGGGCGTGGCCGCCACCGCAGGACGGACGCCGTCCTGACCGCGACCACGCGGCAGGGACGTCAGCGCACGCCGGCCCACAGGCCGCGTTCCCGGGCGTACGGGTCGTCCACGACCCGGGGGCTGGTGTCCAGACGCATCACCGCCCGGCGGGCCAGGTCGTAGCGCGGCCAGCCCGGATCACCGGTCGTCGCGAAGGAGACCCACGCGCCGTGCACGAGGTCGGCGAGCTCCTGCGGCGGGTGCTCGCCCAGCGCCCCGCCGAGCATCTGGCGGCGGCCCGGGTCGAGGGTGTCGAAGACGAAGGGGATCTCCAGGCCGTGACACGCGCCCAGGCGCCCACCGAACGCAGGTGAGCGCCAGGCGAACTCATAGGCGTACGTGGCCGCCGGGGCGGGGGCGTGCGCGTCGGCCAGCCGGAGCGCCGGTACACGGATCCACCAGTCGGTCAGCACCGCGGCCAGCAGGTCACCGGGGCTGGCCCCGGGGTGGGCGGCGCGGTAGGCGGGCAGGGCCGTGTCGGCCGGCAGCCCGAAGGCGGCGAGGCTCTGGGAGCCGTACACCTCCACCGGCCCGGTGAGCACCTCGTCGGTGATCCGGTCGATGGCGCCGCTGAGGACCTGGAACAGCCGCCATTCGTCGGAGTTCGTGCCGACCATGACGTCCACGCCCGCCGCGGCGCCCGCAGCGATCCGCTCGATCGGGGGCGCGGGGACGACGTCGCCGTCGACGACCGGGTGGAACGGCATGGTGCTCGCCACCACCTCCGTGCCCCAGCGCGCCGGGTCAGGCGCCGTCACCACCTCGGCGTCCACCTGCGCCTGGGCCTCCAGCAACCGCTCGACGGGCACCTCCGCGATCACCTTCCGGTCGGCCGGGACGCCGAGCACCTCGGCCAGGCGCGCGCCGATCCGGGCGGCCTCGACCGGTGGGATCACGTGGTGGGCCGCTCCGCTCTGCAGCACCGCCCGCCGGAACAGGCCCTCGGCCCGCGGCATGCCCAGCAGGATCCCGATCGACATCGCCCCGGCGGACTCGCCGAACAGGGTCACCCGCTCCGGGTCCCCACCGAAGGCGGCGATGTTCTCGCGCACCCAGGCGAGGGCGGCGACGTGGTCGAGCAGGCCCAGGTTCGCGCCGTCGTCCCCCTCCCCGAGGTAGAGGAAGCCGTCCGCGCCGGTGCGCCAGTTGATGGTCACGCAGACCACGCCGTCGCGGGCGAAGCGGCTGCCGTCGTAGCTGCCGCCGGAGGAGTAGTGGAACGAGCCGCCGGGGCTCCACACCACCACCGGCAGCCCGCCGGCACCGGGGTCGGGGGTTAACACGTTGAGGTTCAGGCAGTCGTCCCCCGGCACGGCGGGGTCGTAGATCATCCCCGTGGGGTCGTCCCCGGGGAGCTTCGGCTGCGGCGGCTCCGGCCCGATCGTCGTGGCGTCCCGCACACCGGTCCACGCCTCGACCGGCTGCGGCGGCCGCAGCCGGTTCGCGCCGACGGGGGGCGCCGCGTACGGGAGGCCCAGGAAGGCGCACCCACTCTCCGTGGGAGTGCCGCGGACCAGGCCGTGCCGTGTCCGGACGATCGTGGCCATGGGTCTGTCCCCTCTCTCACGGGACGGAGGCGGTCGCCACCGGCCCCGGCCCCCTCCGCCCTCCGGCCGGCCGCCGGAGGGCACGGACGACGAGCAGCAGCCCGGCCGGCACGAGGGCCGCTGCCCCGCTCCCGGTGAGCTCGGCAACCGTCAGCGGCTCGGTGCCGAGCAGCGTCGCGAGGCCGGGCAGGTAGACGGCCGCGAGCAGCAGCAGGGCGCTGCCCCCGACGGTCACCGGGAGCCACCGGCCGGTGCGCCACGACCGCCACGCACCCGCGGGCCGAAGGGTCAGCGCCAGGGCGAGCTGGGCCACGGCCAGCGTGACGAAGAGCTGCGTCTGCCACGGCCCGCCCCCGGCGCGCGCGCCGACGGCCACCGCGAGGCTCACGCCGGCCACCGCGACCGACAGCCCCGCCACCTGCAGCGCGAGCGCGCGGTCGAACACCCCCGACCGGGGCGGCCGGGGTGGACGGCCGAGGACGTCCGGCGCCGGGGGCTCGCCGCCCATCGCCACCCCGACCGGGCCGTGGCTGAGCAGGTTGACCCAGAGCACCTGCGCCGGCAGCAGCGGCAGGGCCAGCCCGGCGAAGGGTCCGAGGAGCATGACCAGCACCTCGGCCACGCCGCCGGCCAGCCCGAAGCCGACGAAGCGGCGGACGTTGTCGAACACGCGCCGTCCCTCGGCGACCGCTGCCGTCACCGTGGCCAGGCTGTCGTCGGCGAGCACGAGGTCCGCGGCCTCCTTGGCCACCTCGGTCCCCCGCTGCCCCATCGCCACGCCGATGTCCGCGGCGCGCAGCGCGGGGGCGTCGTTCACGCCGTCGCCGGTCATGGCGACCACGTGCCCCTCCCCCTGCCAGCCGGTGACCAGGCGCAGCTTCCCCTCCGGCTCCACGCGGGCGAGCACGGAGCCCTCGGCCAGGTGGTGCTCGTCGACCAGCCCGACCGCGCGGGCCACCGCCGCGGCGGTGCCCGCATGGTCGCCCGTCACGAGGACCGGCCGGATGCCCGCCCGGTGGCAGGACGCGATCGCGGCCGCGGCCTCGGGCCGGACGGGGTCGTCCATCCCGACCAGGCCGAGCAGGGCGCCGTCCCGCGCGACCGCCAGCAACCGGGTGCCGTCGGCCGCCCACCGTGCGGCCACCTCCTGCGCCGCGGCCTCGCCGTCGAGCCCGGGCAGGACGGCCTCCGGCGCGCCCTTGGTGACGACCGTCGTGCCCCCGTCCGGCTGCCGGTGGGTCGTCGTCATGCGTCTCGTGCGCGCGTCGAAGGGCTCCTCGGCCAGTCGGGGGTGTGCCGACCGCACCGCCGGCACGTCGATCCCCGCGATCCGGGCCGCGCGCACCAGCGCCGTCTCGGTGTCCGCGGTCCCCCCGGCGCCCGCGGCACCGGCGCCGGTGGGGTCGGCGTCGTTGCACAGCGCGGCCGCCTCGAGCAGGCCCCGGACCGACGCCGGCAGCGCGGCGCGAGCCAGGGGGACCTCCCCGTCGACCGGCGTCCACCCGCGGTCGGCGACCATGGCCCCCGCCGTGAGCGTCCCGGTCTTGTCGGTGGCCAGCAGGGTGACCGACCCCAGCGTCTCCACCGCCGGCAGGGACCGGACGACGGCGCCGCGCCGGCTCATCCGGGCGGCGCCACCGGCCAGCGCGAGCGCCACCACCGCCGGCAACGACTCCGGCGTGGCGGCCACCGCGAGCGCGACCGCGGCCACCAGCGTGGTCTCCCACGGCTGCCCGCGCAGCAGCCCGGAGACCACGAAGAGCAGGCAGGCGACCGCGACCCCGAGCGCGATCTGCCGACCCAGCCGGGCCAGCCGCCGCTGCAGCGGGGTGAGCGGCTCCCCGGCACCCTCCACCAGGGACGCCACGCGCCCGACCGCGCCGGCCGCTCCGGTCGCGGTCACGACCGCCTCGCCGGTCCCCCGGACGACGGTCGTCCCCGCGTGCACCATCCCGGTGCGGTCGGCCAGCGCCGTCCCGGGTCCGGAGACCGTCTGCGCCGACCGGTCCACCGGCAGCGACTCCCCGGTGAGCAGCGACTCGTCCACCTGCAGCCGGGTGCTGCGCAGCAGGCGGGCGTCGGCCCCGACGACGTCGCCGGCGGCCAGCCGCAGGACGTCGCCGCGCACCAGTTCCCGGGTGGGCACCCACCGGTCCCGGCCGTCGCGGAGCACCCGCGCGCTGGGCGCCACGAGCTGCCCCAGCGCGACCACCGCCCGCATGGCCCGCCGCTCCTGCACGACGCCCAGCGTCGTGTTGGCCACCACGACCAGCAGGATCACGGCGAGGTCGACCAGGTCCCCGGTGACGGCGGTGAGCACCGCGGCCCCCAGCAGGACGAGGATCAGGGTGTCGGTCAGCTGGGTGAGCACCGAGCGGACCAGGGACACCGGGCGGTGCGTGCGCACCTCGTTGGGCCCCTCGGCGGCCAGCCGCCCGGCGGCCGCGGCGTCGTCCAGGCCCCGGGCCGGGTCGACGCCCACCGCGGCCGCCACCTCCAGGGCCGGCCGGGCCCACGGCGGGGACCCGTCCGGCGCCGCGGGCACCGCCGGCGGAGGTGCCGCGTGCTGCCCGCCCACGAGCCGCACCACGCCGCACCCGGTCACCACGGCGACGGTGACGGCCATCGCCGCTCCACCGGCGATCCCGATCAGCGCCACCGCCACCAGTCCCTGGCCCGGCTGCCACAGCGGCGTGGTGAGCGCGGTGAACACGGCCAGCCCGGCCAGCCAGCCGGCCGCGGTCCAGCCGACCCAGCGTCCGCTGCGCGGCACGTGCCGGCGCAGCACCGACCACTGGGCGAGCCCCAGCGAGGTCAGGAGCACGGCTCCGCCGGCGAGCCCCCCGGCCACCTGGACGGCGACCGGCCACTCCGAGGCGGCGCCGCCCAACGCGGCCGGCGTCAGGCCCACCGCCCACGCCACCGACGCCGCGAGCGCCGTCCACAGCGTCCAGTCGCGGCGGCGGAACCCCGGGAGCACCCGCGCGAGCACGGTCGCCTGGGACCACCCCAGCACCGCGCCCTCCCCGGCACCGGCGAGCAGCAGCACCGCGAACGCGACCGGGTCCCCCGGGTCGTCGGCACCGCTGAGGACGGCGAGGGTCGGCACGAGGAAGCCCAGGGCCTCCCCCAGCGAGGTGGCCGCGACCCAGCGCCGCCACAGGCCCCGCCGGTCCAGGCCGGCCGCCGCGGGTCGGCGGGCGGCCGTGCCGGGGAACGCGATGCCGGTGCCCACCCGCCGAGCGTGGGTGGTGGCGACCGGGCCGGCTCAGGGCGGAAGGTCACTCCGGTGCGGGACCGGCGACCCGCGGGCGGGCCCGCGCAGGTGCCGGTCGGCTGCCGGTCAGTCCTCCGGCCGGGTCACGGGTACGCGCCAGCTGACGACCGTCCCACCGCCGTCCGGCGCAGGACCGACCCCCGCCTGCCCGCCGAGGCGCCGGGCCCGTGCGTGCAGGTTCGCCAGACCGTTCCCGCGCGGCGCGGCGGACTCCACGCCGACGCCGTCGTCCTGGACCGTGAGCTCCAGGACCCCGTCGCGGACCTGGAGGCAGACGTCGGTCCGGGTGGCCCGGGCGTGGCGCGCGACGTTGCTCAACGACTCGCGCAGCACCGCCAGGACCTCGACGGAGGTCTCCTCCGGGACGACGGTGTCGACGGGGCCGGAGAACTCCAGCGACGGCGTGAACCCGAGGGCGCGCGCCCCGTCCTCGACCACGCCGATGGTCCTTCCCCGCAGGCTCTCACCAGCGTCTGATCCGCGCCGGTTCAGCTCGAAGATCACAGTCCGGAGCTCGCGGATGATCCGGTCGGTCTCCTCGATCAGGGGGTCGGCCACCGGGGCCAGCTCGGGACGCCGGCGACCCGCGGACGCCAGCTGTAGTCCCAGTCCGAAGACCCGCTGGATGGTCCGGTCGTGCAGGTCGGCGGCCATGCGGTCGTGCTCGTGGCGGAGGGTGAGCTCGTGCTGGGCCGCGACCCGCTCGCGGCTGCTCGCCACGACGCTGCCGCGCATGCGGTCGACGGCGTCGGCGACGAGGGACAGCTCCTGCGGGCCGCGGCGGTCGATGCGGCGGTCGTAGTCGCCGTCGGCGACCACCCGGACGTCGTCGAGCAGTCGCTGCAGGGGCCGGGTCAGCCGGCGGTCGAGGAACAGCCACGTGCCCAGCCCGACGGCCACGGCGAGGGCGGCCGCGCTGACCGCGATGGCGTTCGCCAGGGACTGGGCGCCCCGGATCCTGGCCAGCTGGGCGGCGGTCAGCTCGACGGTGCGGTCCTCCAGGGCGCCGACCCGCGATCGGAGGGTGTCAAACTGCGCCTTCCCGTCGACGGCCAGTGACCGGGCCTCGGCATCCGCCAGGGGACCCTCCCCGCGGGCCGCGTGGCCCGGTGCGGCCACCGTCGTCCGCCAACGCTCGCCCGCTGCCTCCACGGCCTGCAGGAGCTCCAGCCCCTCGGCGTCGTCCGAGAGCAGACCGGCCAGCCGCGCCTGCAGCCGGTCGGCCGCGGCGCGACCCTGGTCGTAGGGCTGGAGGAAGACGGGGTCGCCGGTGAGCAGGAAGCCCCGGTGACCGGTCTCCTGGTTCACGTAGGCGGTGGCCAGGTCCGACGTGGCCTGCTGGGCGGGCAGCACCCGGTCGGACAGCGTCCGTTGCGCGCCGGCCACGGTCGCCCGGGCCGCTCCGGTGACCGCCGCGCTGCCCACCAGCATGACGATCAGGACGGCGACCGCGGAGCGCACCACGGCGCGCAGGGAGGTGAGGCGCGGGTCCAGGCTCACCAGGTCGTCCCCACCCATCCTGCTCGGCTGCGCGGCCGCGGGCGTGGGGAACCTACTCCCGACCGCGATGGGCCAGAAGACCCATCTCCGGCGGGGCCGCACGTGCGGAGCGCCCGGGCGGGGTCGTTGGTCCGCCCGGCTCGGGACCGGCGACCCCGACGGCGGGCACCGGGCGGCGACAGCCTGTTGGAGCGCAGCCGACCGAGGAGGTCCGATGCCGAACCCGGCCCCGCCCGTGCCCTCACCGCGGGCCACGACCCCGCCGCGGCCCGACCCCGCCTCCCTCGTCGTCCCGCTCGCCCGGCTCTCCGCGGCGGACGCCGACCGCGCCGGCGGCAAGGGCGCCAACCTCGGCGAGCTGCTGGGCGCCGGGTTCCCGGTGCCCGACGGCTTCGTCGTCCTCGCCGGCGGCCTGGCGCAGGCCCTGACCGCGGCCGGGGCCACTGCTGAGATCGACCGCCTGCACACCGCCGCTCTGGCCGCGGCCGTCGACAGCGACGGCGCACCGGAGCAGCGGCTGGCCGCGGCGTGCCGGGCGGTGCAGGACGCGGTGCGCAAGGTCGGCATGCCGGCCGCGCTGACCGCGGTCCTGCGCACCGAGTACCAACGGCTCGGCGACCGGGTCACGGTCGCCGTCCGTTCCTCCGCCGTCGGTGAGGACAGCACGGAGACCTCCTACGCCGGCATGAACGCCACCTTCACCAACGTGCGCGGCGCGCACGCGCTGGAGGACGCCGTCGTCGAGTGCTGGACGTCGGCGTTCGCGCCCCGCTCGGTGGCCTACCGCGCCCACCACGGCACGACGGGTCTCCCCGCGATCGCCGTCGTCGTGCAGGTGATGGTGCGCTCGGAGAAGGCCGGGGTCGCGTTCACCGCCGACCCGGTCACCGGTCGCCGGGACCGCGTCGTCGTCGAGGCCGCCTGGGGCCAGGGCGAGGTGGTCGTCAGCGGCCGCGTCGAGCCCGACACGTACGTTCTCGACGCCGGCGGGTACCTGCTCGACACGCACCGCGGCACGCAGTCGACCCAGGTCGTCGCCGCTCCCGGCGGCGGCGACCGCACCGTGCCGCTCGGCGCTGCGCACCCCGGCCCGGTGCTCAGCCGGGCGCGGGCGGAGGAGATCGCCGCCCTGGCGCTGCGGGTGCAGGAGCACTACGGCCGGCCCCAGGACGTCGAGTGGGCTCTGGCCGACGACCGGGTGTGGCTGGTCCAGACCCGCCCGATCACCACCCTCCGCGAGGCCGCCGCCGAGGGACGTCCCGCCGAGGCCGCCCACCCCGACGCCCAGCCGCTGGTGCACGGCCTGGCCGCCTCCCCGGGCCGGGCCTCCGGTCGGGTGCGCGTGCTGCTCACCCCGGCCGAGGGCGGGAGGCTGCAGGACGGCGAGGTGCTCGTCGCGCCGTTGACCAACCCCGACTGGATGCCGACCGTCCGCCGCGCCTCCGGGCTGGTCACCGACACCGGGGGGATCACCTGCCACGCCGCGATCGTCGCCCGCGAACTGGGCGTCCCCGCCGTCGTCGGCACCCGGACCGCCACCACGACGCTCACCGACGGCACCGAGGTCACGGTCGACGGCGACACCGGGCGGGTGGTGGCGGGCCGGCTCGCCACCGCAGCCGAGCCGAGCCCGGCGGTCACCGCCGTGCACCCGGTGGGCGCCGCGGAGCCGGAGGTCACCGCCACCGGCCTCGAGGTGAACCTCGCCGACCCGGCACGGGCCGCCGAAGTCGCCGCGCTGCCCGTCGACGGCGTCGGGCTGCTGCGGGCCGAGCTGCTGCTGACCCGGGCGCTGGCCGGGCGGCACCCCGCGGAGATGATCGCCCGCGGCGAGTCCGAGCAGGTCGTGGCAGCGCTCACCGAGGGCATCGCGGCCATCGCGCGGCCGTTCGCCCCGCGACCGGTCGTCTACCGGACGGCCGACCTGCGCAGCAACGAGTTCCGTGGCCTGACCGGCGGGGAGGCCCACGAACCGGTCGAGGACAACCCCATGATCGGGCTGCGCGGCTGCTACCGGTACGTGCAGGACCCCTCGCTGTTCGGCCTGGAGCTGGCGGCGCTGGCCCGCGTGCGCGAGGAGTTCCCCGGGGTCGCGGTGATGATCCCGTTCGTGCGCACGAAGTGGGAGCTGGAGGCCTGCCTGACCCTCGTGGACGACAGCCCGCTCGGCCGGCAGCGGGGACTGCGGCGGTGGGTCATGGCCGAGGTGCCGTCGGTCGCCTTCTGGCTGCCCGAGTACATCGCGCTGGGCGTCGACGGCGTCTCCATCGGCAGCAACGACCTCACCCAGCTCGTCCTGGGCGTCGACCGCGACTCCGCCGACCTCGCCGACCTGTTCGACGAGGCCGACCCGGCCGTCCTGCACGCCATCGACACCGTCATCGGCACCGCCCGGCGACTCGGCGTCCCGTCGTCCCTCTGCGGCCAGGCACCCTCGCGGCGACCGGCGTTCGTCGAGCACCTGGTACGCGCGGGCATCACCTCGGTGTCGGTCGAGCCGGCCGCCGTGCCGGCCACCCGCCGGGCCCTCGCCGCGGCCGAGCGGCGCGTCCTGCTCGAGGCCACCCGCGGGCGGCGCGGGGACGACGCGTGACCACCGCGCCGACGGCGCCGGTCGTCGCGGGCGTCGACGGCTCACGCCGGGCGGTGGCCGCCGCCCGCCTGGCCGCCCGGGAGGCCCGCGGCCGGCAGGCCCCCGTGCGGCTGGTGTTCGCCTTCCCCTGGACCACGCGCAACGCGATCCCGGCGCCCGAGGGCTTCGACGGTCTGGCGGCCCTGCGGGTGGCCGCCGACCTCGCCCTAGAGGTCGCGGCCGAGGCCCTCGTCCACGAGTTCCCCGGGCTGTCGGTCCACATGACCGCATCGACGGCCCGGTCGTCGGCGTCCTGCTGGAGTGCGCGGCCGGTGCGCAGCTGCTGTGCCTCGGGACCCGCAGCACCGACAGCCTCGGGGACCTCGTGCTCGGCTCCACGGCCGCCGACGTCACCCGCGCGGCGCCCTGCCCGGTCATCGTCGTGCCGGAGCGGCCGACGACGTCGGTCTCGGGGCGGTCCGGTGTCGTCGTCGGCCTGGACGGCGGCCCCGGGGACGACGACCTGCTGGCGTTCGCGGTGCGGGAGGCCGCCCTCCGCGACACGTCCCTGGTCGCCGTGCACACCTGGGAGCACACCGTGCCCGGGCCGCTCGCCCTGGCGGTGGACCCACTGGTCGACGTCGGCACCGCCCAGCGCCGTGAGGAGAGCGCCCTCGACGACGCGCTGCAGCGGGCCGGGACTCCCACCGTGCCGGTGCAGCGGATCGTCCAGCGCGGCCGCGCGGCGCCGGTCCTGCTCGCCGCCGCCCTACGCGCCGAGCTGCTGGTCGTCGGCCACCGGCACCGGCGCGGCGGTGCCCTGGGCAACCTCCGCTCGGTCACCAACGCCGTGCTGCACGGGGCGGCCTGCCCGGTCGCGGTCGTGCCGCTGCTCCGGCCGGCGCGGAGAGAGGGAACGGGCGGACGCACGCAGGCCCCCGCCGCCGGCGTCACCGCCCGGTGAGCTCTGCAGCGGGGTGCCCCTCCCCGGTCGCGGACGGACGCGTCGAGACCGGACCGAAGCCCCGGGCTCCCAGGACGATCGGCCCCGGACCACGACACGGCCCGCGGCACAGGCTGTGGACGTGGCGAGCCACCTACACCCGCAGCGGCGTCTGCTCCGGCAGCTGCCCACGCACCACGCCGGCTCCACGCCCCGACGGGTCGCCGGGATCGAGGACTCTGAGGCAGCCGGAGCGCGGCTGTGAGCGCCGGCCCGGCAGGAGCCCACCCGCTGCTGGTGGCGGCCCTGAACCTGTCCCGGTTCCACAAGGAGCACGAGCGGTTCTACGCGTCCTCACCGTTGGAGACGGCGGTGCGGCTGCAGCGGCACGCCCGCGCCCTGCAGGCACTGGCCGACCGGTGGGTCACCGCCGAGCCCTCCACGCATCCCTCGCCCAGCCCGTACGCGGGCGCCGAGGACCTCAACAGCGAGGCCGCGACCGCCCTCGACGGCGTGCTGTTCCTCGAGGGCGAGGGCCGCCCGGCCGAACTCACTGCGATGCTCGGTGAGCTGCGTACGGACGCCGAGGGCTTCGCCGGCGGTGGCACGTGGCTGGCCGAGGCGATGCAGGCGTCGTGGAACGTCGCCGCGGCCCTGCTCGAGTTCGACGAGCTGGCCGACGTGATGGGTGAGCGGCACCGGATCATCGCCAACGACTGGCTGGCCGCGCACATGCAGTCGCTGATCGCGACCCTGCTGGCCCGAGCCGCGGACATGCTCGAGCACGTCGACCTCTCCCCGGCCGCGCTGCGGGCCGACCTCGCCGCCGCCCGGATCGCTCCGCGGCGGCTGTACGCCGCCGCCGAGGTGCTCTCCCGCGCGGCCGATCTGTGCTGCGAGTCCGCACAGCTGGTGCACGACAACGAACGCCGCTGGCGGGTCACCCGCGACCGCATCGAGCAGGTCGTGCACGCGGTGTCCGCCGACAGCGAGGCGGTCGAACGCGGCGGCGAGGCCCCACCCGGCGCGTGAGGCGACGGGTCGGGGGCTGCTCCCAGCCGACTACCGCTCCGGTGCGGCCCCACCGGGCGCGGTCGCCGCCTGCTCGGCCGGTCGGAAGGCGACGAACGGGTGGGTCCGGACGAACTGCCGCACCGTTGCGTCGTCGTGCAGGTCCCCCCAGCCGAGGACGGTGCTGGCCAGCCGTAGCCGCTTGGGGTGCTCGCGGCGGAACTGCACGGCGACGTCGAACGCCTCGTCCGCGGTGGGGAACCGCTGCTGCGGGGTGAAGGTCCGCCCGCCCATCTGCACCTGCACGGCGGGGTGCGCCTGCAGGTTGCGGTACCAGTCGGTCTGCGGGCCCCACGCGGCGCAGATCACGGCCTCGCCGGTGGCGCGATCGTGGCGCAGCACCATCGCCACGGTCTGGTGCGGCTGACCGGTCGTGCGGCCGACGTGGGTGAACGCCACGAAGGTGTGGCCCACGGCCGGGCCGGCGTTGTGCTGGTAGGCCTTCAGCGGCAGCCGGAAGACCGCGCGCGCCAGACGGCCGGGCCTGCGCCGCAGCCCCAGCAACGGGCGGTGCCGGCCCTGCCTGCGAGACGTGTCCGGAACGGTCATGACCTCCACCTCCACGGGTGACACGGGCACGGTCGTCGAGGACCACGGAACGACACCCGGCCGAGGCCGAGCCAGTGGCGATGGTCCTGCGCGCCTGCCGATCGGACCCCGGCAGCGGAGGAGTGGACCGCGGACGCGCCGCAGGGCCGGTCACACGCCGTTCGGCACGCATCGTCAGGCAGCGGCGCCGGGCCGGTCGTCCAGCGGGGGCGCACCGTCCGCAGGGCCACGTACCCCGACGAGAACAGCAGCAGCCTCGAGGAAGGTGCTCGACCTGAGCGTGGCGATCGGCCACAACGTGGTCGACGGGGCGCCGGCCACCTCCCCGACCTCCGCTCGGAGGCACCGGCCGTGTCCCCGAGCAGCGGTCGTGTCGCTCCTCCTCCCCGCTCAGGCAGGGCCGGCCATGACCGAACCGGCGCGCGGATGCGGGACGGCCGTGCCATGACCGGGGACGGCGAGGAACTCCCGCACCACCTCGAACAGTCGGACCGGGTCGTCGTGGTGGATGTGGTGTCCGGCCCCCGGGAACTTCTCGTACCGGACGAGAGGACCGGGCAGGGCCGCGACGATCTCCTCCGCTGCGTCGACACTCCCCCACGGGTCGGCGTCGCCGGCGATGACGAGCGTCGGACACCGCACCCCGGCGAGCTCGGGACGCAGGTCGACGTGGCGTATGACCGATCCGGGATCGCTGAGCAGTTCGAGGTTGTACGTCGTCCGGGCGAGCTCGTCCGCGTCGGCCTGGCTGGGTCCGTAGAGCGGCGCACACACCTCCCCGTACCGAGCGAGCGCCTCGGGGCCGCCTGTCGACCAGAAGGCCCGGGCTGCTCGAGCCGCCTCGTCGCCTCCGAGCCGGCCGAATGCACGGACGAGCCCGTCGAGGTCGAGCCGCGGCCGGGTCGACTGCAGGATGAGCTTGGCCGGATGCTCCGGGTGGCGCGCGGCGTACCTCATCGCGACCATGCCCCCGAACGACCAACCGAGAACGACCGGCTTCTCGATCCCGAGTGCGTCGCAGAACGCGCGCACGTCCTCCGCGAACACGTCCACCGTCCACCGGGACCGATCACCCTGGTCGGAGCGGCCGTGACCTCGGAAGTCGAGGTAGACGACCTGCGCGACGTCTGCGAGCCGCGAGTAGGCCGGTTTGAAGACGGTGTGGTCGAATCCGGGCCCCCCGGACAGCAGCACGAGGGTCGGGCGCTCACGCATCGAGGGCCCGTCCACGACCAGGCCGGCTCCGTCCACGTCGAAGAACAGCCGGACGTCGCCGACGCGTAGTCGCATCCGGCGACGGTCACCCCCGTCCGGCTGGAGGCCAAGGGGCGAACGACCCGTCCTACCGACGGTCGCAGGCTGCGCTGCACCCGCGTGTCCCTGCGGCAGGCCCGGAGCGCGCTCGTCGGCACCCACGACGGTGGGTATCGCCCGCCCACCGAGGCCCAGCCCCACACGCCGGCCGGAGTTTCCAGGATCACGGCCGGCTCGGCAGGCTGGAGATGTCGGCCGTGACAGCTACCACGCGGACCCGGCCTGCCCGACAACACTGTTGTCCTTCCCTCTACGGGCCGGTTGACCTCGCCCGGGTGACGACCGGCTCCTACTTCGGCGCTGGGGACTGTCGTTGGACTCCCCTAGCAGATTGTGTGAGCGCAGGGGGTGCACACGGTGACGTCGGCGGTAGCGTGATCGTCAACGGCGCAGGTCCTGCCACCTCAGCGATTGGGCGTTGACGGTCGACCGCGCGGCGGCGAAACAAGACGTCCGCTGGCTCTCGTCCCGTTGCCTCTCGTCTCGGCGTGCTCGCGTCATGCCGCTGACGCCCCGCTCTGGGCTGCCGCGAGGTCACACCCGCAGTCCATTGCCGATCCCCAGGGGATCGAGGACGTCATGGACCTGTCCGGCACAGATCAGCGCAGCCGGGCGCCCGACCCGCGGGCCGCCTTCGCTGAACTGGCCAAGATCATGCTCGGCGCGCAGCCGCTGTCCGAGACGCTGTCCCGCATCGCGGGCCTGGCCCAGCAGACGATCCCCGGCGTCGCGGACGCCTCGGTCACCCTCGTCCAGGACGGCGCGGTCTCCACCATCAGCTTCTCCGGACCGCTCGCCGCCCATCTCGACGAGCGCCAGTACGAGGCCGGCTTCGGGCCGTGCGTGGACGCCGCCCTGTCCGGCCGCACGATCGCCATCGACGACACCGCCGACAGCGACATCTACGCCGACTTCGGCCGGCTCGCGCACCGCCACGGGATCACCCACACCATGTCGGTCGGCTTGCCCGTCGAGCGGCGCACCATCGGCGCGCTGAACCTCTACGGCCGCGACGAAGGCCCCTTCGACGAGACCACCGCGGACCTCGCCACCGCGTTCGCGTCCTACGCGGCGGTCGCCGTGGCCAACGCCGATGTCTACGCCAACACCGTCATCCTGGCCGGCAACCTGCAGAAGGCCCTGGACTCCCGCGCCGTCATCGACCAGGCCAAAGGCGTCCTCATGGCGCAGCACGGATGGTCACCCGAGGTCGCCTTCGACCAGTTGGTGCGGTGGTCCAACAGCACCAACCGCAAGCTGCGCGACATCGCCCGGGACCTCGTCGAGGCCGTCCAGCAGGGCCAGCCGCGGTGAGCACTGGCCGCGACGGCGCAGGACGGTGCCGACCCCCTGGACGGGCGCCTCGTCCCGCTGGGTCCGGTGCCCACTGACAGGGTCTCGGTGCAGGCCCGCAGGTAGTGAGACCCAGGCTCCGCGGCTCGCATCCACGAGCCGCCCCTGGCCGTGACCACCCCGGCCATAAGACCCGGCGGCCGCTGCAAGCGCGGGTAGCCACGAGGCCGGCGCCCACGACGAGATATGGAAAGACCGCCCGCAACCAGAGGAGTGTGACGAGACCGGTCAGTCGGCGGAACCGGTCAGGCAGGTTCCTCAGCGGCCTCGTATACCTGACCGGCGCAGGCCATCCTGCGCGCGGTCGGCAGTGGCCGCCCCCTCGGAGGCGTTGGGCTCGAAGACGCTGAGCTGCCTGTTCGAGCCCAGTGCTGGGCGTTCTGCACTCCCTCGCCGGACCCCGGACGCCCAAGGACCGGCGGTTGGAAACACAGCCCCGAGCTCCTCGTCCGCTGGCGTAGCGTGCTGTCACACCACGCGGTACCGCCGTGGAGGCAGAGCGGCCGCGCAGGTGACTCCTGTCCGACCGTCCGGGCCTCCGCGGCGGCCCGGCTGTCTCGGGTGAGTCGAGCCCGCTCCCAAGCCACGGCGGCGAACTTCCGCAGGGTAGTGGCTCAACGATCAGGTGGATGTCTCGGATGTTGCTTCGCTCGGGCCTTCCAGACCTGCCTGACATCCACCTGGTCGCCCCGTCCGGCGGGCCACTGGAACCCGACGGGGGGGAACAGCGCCTTGAGTGACGACTGCCCGGTCAGCAGGGGGGCTCGAACAGGTCCCCGTCGGCACGACAGGGAACGACTGCCATGACCGGCTCCCCGTGGGCACGCAACCCGCGCCCGGCCCGCCCGGCGGACGTCCGCATCCTGGGGCGTTGGAGCCCGACCCGGGCCGCAGAGGTCACGGCGGGCCGCCTGCAACTCGGGGCCGCCCTGCACGACGGCACGCGCCCCCCCGGCGCGGCCGAGGGAGGCGTCGAGCGGCTGCTGCTGGCATTCGAGGAGCTGGTCAGCAACGCCGTGCGGCACGGCCGGCCGCCGATCGAGGTGATGGTCACCGCGGACGGTCACTGCTGGCTGCTCGAGATCACCGACGCCGCCGGCGGTACTCCGCCAACCCCTGACCCGGGCCGGGACGCCGCGCTCGGTGGACTGGGCCTCGCCCTCGTCGCCGAGATCAGCAGCGCCTACGGCTGGGAACCGCTCGGCGACGGACGCAAGGTGGTGTGGGCGCGCGTCGACTACACGCGTCAGGAAGCGCCCCCGCCGCCGTCGTGACCGCTAGGTCGGCGAGCTGAACCGAGCGGCGTCAGCCGCGTCGCCGTCCGTAGCGCGGAGGGTCCACCGTGGAGGTTCGGAGCCGGAGCCGGCTTTCCGGCAGGTTGTGCCACCGGCTCCCATGCAACCGATCGGGAGGATGTCGCACCAGCGACAGTCATCGGGCCCACGCTCACTGCGGCAGGGACTCCCCTTCGGCCTGGAGCGCCGAAGCGAGTCCCGTGAGGTTCAGCAACCGGCGGACCGGTCCGGTCGCCGGGAGCAGGACGTCCAACTCGCTGCGAGGGCCGGCGCGTTCGGAGACCTCGAGCAGAAGCCCGGCGCCGACGCTGCTGACGAAGCCGAGCCGGGTGAGGTCGAGGGTGATCGGCTGGTGCCCGGTCAGTTGCGCAAGGAGGAGCTCGCGGATCCCGCTGGTTCCGGCGAGGTCGAGGTCCCCGATCAGCGCCAGGCAGCGGCGGCCCTGTGCGTCGGTGACCTCCAGGGTGGCCGGCTGCTCGTGGGGTCGCTGCGTCACGGGGACCTGCTCCACAGTCGTCCGGGGACGGGGCACCGGGGCTGCCGGGGTGAACACGAAGTGCAGGGTGGTGCCGGCGGGCCCGGGAGAGAGGTCGACGTCGCGGGCGAGCGCGGAGATGATCTGCAGCCCGCGGCCGCGGAAGCCGGGGTCGGACGGTGGCGGGCGCCAGGTGCCGGTGTCGGTGACCGAGACGACGACGTCGCCTCCGTGGCCGAGGTGCAGCTCGACGCCCATCCGGCCGGGATCACCCGCGTCTCGGTAGGCGTGCTCGACGGCGTTGCCGGTGGCCTCGCCGAGCGCCAGCAGGAGGTCCTCGATCGCATCGGGCTGCAGCCCCGCCTCGGCAGCCCATCGCCGCACCGCCCGTCGCACCACGGGCAGCCGTACGGGCTCCGCGGGCAGGTCCAGCCGCAGCGGCGCGGGCAGCAACCGCACGGCGACCACCGCGACGTCGTCGGTGCCGCCGTTCCCGTCGACGAGCTGGCCGAGGACACCGTCGACGAGCGCCGGTAGGGCGGCCGACCGCCGGGCGGTGACCGCGGCAGCCAGCCGCTCGAGGCCGTCGTCAAGGGTGGCACCGCGGCGCTCGACCAGCCCATCGGTGTAGAGCACCAGGGTCGCGCCCGGCGACACGGTGAGGGCCGCCTGCGGGCGGGGTCCGGCGGTCGGTAAGCCCAGCGCCGGGGCCAGCCCCCCGTCGAGGTACCCGTCACCCCCGGTGCCGTCCCCGCCGTCGAGCACCAGTGGCGGCGGGTGTCCAGCGGAGCTGTAGGTGAGCTCACCGACGTCCGGCTCCAGCCGCAAGCAGGCGACGGTGCTCATCCGGGCGCCCGACAGGTGAGCGGCGAAACGGTCCAGGAGCTCCAGCGCCCGCGCGGGCGGAAATCCAGCCAGCAGAAGGCCGGCCAGCGCGCTGCGCAGCTGGCCCATCACCGCGGCGGCGGGGGCGCCGTTGCCGACGACGTCGCCGACGGCGACCGCGACCGCGCCGCCGGCCAGCGGCAGGACGTCGTACCAGTCGCCGGCGGCGGAGGTGCCCTGCACCGCTGGCAGATAGCGGGCGGTGATCGCCAGCCGCTCCACGACCGGCGGGTCGCCGGGCAGCAGACTCCGCTGCAGGGTGTCGGCCATCTCCCGGCGCACGTCGGCCAGCGCGGCGCGCTCGAAGGCCATCGCCACCTGGTCGGCGACGGTGAGCAGGAGGGCGCGCTCGTCGGAATCGAAGGACCTGGGCGTGCGGAAGGTCACCGCGAGTGCACCGACCAGCCGGTCGCCGACCAGCAGCGGTAGCGCAGCGATGCCCTGGGTCTGTTCGGACATGCTGCCCGCCACGGCGGGATAGCGTTCGACCGTCGTCGCCCGGTCGGGCAGCCAGACCGGGCGGCGGGTGAGCGCGGCGTCGGGGAGCGGCACAGTGGGCGTCAGTCGCATGGTGGTGTAGGGCTCCCAGCGCCTCGCAGGATCTCCCACCACGTCGATCGTGTGCAGCTGGCCGTCGTCGCCGAGGGAGCAGACGGCGACGACGGAGGCGCCGAGCACGTCGCGCAGCCCGGTGGTGAGGGCGGCAGCGGCCTCGGCCACCGTGCCGGCCGCCGACAGCGCCACGGTGATCTCGTGCAGTTGCTCGCGTCGGGCGGCCAGCCGCTCGGCGGCCACCATCGTCGCCAGGCGCTGACCCAGGTCGGCGGCGAGTGCGACGTCGGCCTCGTCGTACCGGTCCGGCGCCGCAGCTGTGAGGGTGAGCAGTCCGACCACGGCGCGGCCGATGGTCAGCGGCGCGGCCAGCCAGCTGGCGCCGCCGATGGCGGTGAGCGCTGCCAACTGGGCCTCGTCGGTGGTGGCGTCGCGGAACATCTGCTCGGTGACCTGGGGAACGGCGAAGGCGCGTCCGGCGCGGAACTCCGCGGCGAACTCATCGGGCACCTGCACCGATCCCAGCGCCCGCACCCGGTCCGCCAGGCCGGCGGGGGTGACGGCCACCGGCCGGTACCGCTCGTCGTCGCCGCGCAGCCACACCGCGGCCCAGTCACAGTGGTCGGGCACGAGCAGGCCGGTGACCGTCGCGAGCCGCTCCCCCACGCTGCCGGGACCGGTGAGCATCCGGCCGGCGGCGGCCAGCAGCGCCGCGGCCCGTTCTCGCCGCATCGAGTCGCTGACGTCGATGAGCACCGAGTGCATGGCGGTCGCCGTGCCGGCCTCGTCGCGGGCGACGTGCGCCAGGTGCTGCAGCCACACCCACCGCCCGTCGGCCGCCCGGACCCGATAGGTGAGCGACAGGTCCTCGCCGTCGGCAATCGTGGCGCGCACCGTCGACAGCACCTGCTCGGCGTCGTCCGGGTGCAGGATCCGCTGCCACAAGCCGGGCTGGTCCAGCCACTGCCGGACCGGATAGCCCAGCACCTCCTCGGCCCGGGCATTGACGAAGCGGAAGCGCCAGGTCACCGGGTCGCGCTCCCACACGATCGCGTTCAGGCCGGCGACCATCGCCTGCATCCGGGCCGCGCTCGCATCGGCGTCCCGGCGGGCCGCCTGCGCCGCATCGGCGTCCCGGCGGGCCCGCGCGGCTGCCTCACGGGCCTCGGCGAGTTCGGCGCGGACCACGGAACCGGCGGGCTCCCGTGCAGGAACTGCGCCGGTCGTGGCCGCTCCGGGATCGTGTTCTGACACCACCGCTGGACCCCTTGCCTGACGACCCCGCGAGCGGTACGTGCGGGATGTCGCCCGACGGCCGCCGCGGAGAGCTTCCGCAAGCCTGGTGGGCACGGAACAGCGCGCCTAGACTGCGGTCGCGGTCAGCAGTGGTCGTCCTGGGCGGGCACCATGCGTCGCCCGACCTGGTGGTCGGCTGCGCAACGGTGTGGGGTCTTCGTGGGTGGCACCGCGACCGTACCCGGGCTCAGCGGTCGAAAACGCGGGCCGCTGGGCCGCCGTTCAGGAAGGCGAGCCGCCCTCGTTCCGGAACTGTGCCGGCGAAAGCCGGTCTGCAACGCGGTGCGTTGCATAGCGTTCTGGCCGCCTCAGCCCGCCTCCGTGCGCTCCGTCTGGCCTCCATCCCGTCGGGTGGGCGCCTGGCGGGGTTGGTACCGAGCTGATCTCGTCGCACAGGCGCGCGGGCCCCTTCAGTGCCGGAGGCCGCCATGACGCGCCTGCCAGTGCCCTGGCGGCTGATCCTCGCCGTAGCCGTCGGATACGCCGTCGGGTCGATCACCTCGTTCGTGCTGTTCGAGTCGTCGAGCACCGGAGCGGTGCTGTTCCTGCCGGCCGGGGTCACCCTCTCCGCGCTGGTGCTCAGCGACGGGCGGCGGTGGCCGTGGATCCTGGCGACCGCCGCGCTCGTCGAGGTGGCCATCGACCGGACCCAGGGCATCGGCCCGCTCGCGGCCTGGGGGTTCGCCCTGGCCAACACCGCCGAACCCCTGGTCGGCGCCATCCTGCTGCGCCGGTTCGCCCCGCACCCCGACCTGAGCCGGCGCCGCGACCTCGGGGCCTTCCTGCTCTGCGGGGTGCTGGCCGGCCCGCTCGTCGGCGGGCTGATCGGCTCGCTGACCATCCAGTGGTCGCAGGGGCCGGCAGTCCTCGACCGTCTGCTCCCGTTCTGGGCCGGCGACGGCCTCGGCGCGATGACCGTGGGCGGGGCCGTGCTGACCTGGCAGCTGGACCGCGACCGGCCCGGCGCCGCTGGCCCGGCGCGGCGCGCAGCGCTCCTGCTGGCGACCGCCGGGGTGACGGTCGCCGTCTTCTGGCCGGTCGTCCTCCCGCTGGCGTACCTGACGATCCCCTGGCTCTTCTGGCTGGCCCTCCGGTACGGGGTCGCCCTCGTCACCGAGGCCGGTCTGGTGGTCGCGGTCACCGCCAACGTCATGACCGTGGTCGGCCGCGGACCCTGGGCCCCGCTCAGCGACACACCCCGGGTCGAGGCCGCCCTCCTGCAGCTGTTCATCGCCGTGGCCGTCCTGGGCGCCTGGCTGCTGGCCGTTGAGATCGCCGAGCGGGAACGCGCCAGGTCGGCGTCCCGGCGGGAGACTGCCGCGCGCCGCCGGGTGGAGGCGCTGCAGGAGGTGACCGCCGGGCTGGCGACCGCGGCGACCACCGACGCGATCGCCGCGGTGCTCGTCCGCTCCGGCATCGGCCTGCTCGCCGACTCCGGCGCCGTCGGGGTGATCGACCGGAAGAGTGACCGGCTGCGGGTCTGGACCACGGCCGGGCACGGCGTGGCCGACCTGCCGCTGGACGCGCCCTCACCACTGGCGACCGCCGTCCGGCGCGGCGTCGCCGTCGAGGCCCGCTCGCCGGCCGCGCTGGCAGTGCCGGCCCGGGCCGCCGGCACGACGTTCGGGGCGCTGGAGTTCCGGTTCACGGACAAGCACGCGATCGACGAAGACGTCACCGCGATGTCCCGGACGCTCGCCGACCTCATGGCCCCGGCGCTGCACCGGGCGCGGCTGTACGAGGAAGAACGGGAGGCCGCCCACCAGCTGCAGCAGTCCCTTCTGCCCGTCGTGCCCGACGAGCTGCCGGGGGCGGAGTTCGCCGGCTGCTACCGCCCGGCCGACCAGCACCACGACATCGGCGGCGACTGGTACGAGGCCTTCCTCCTACCCGGCGGCCGCATCGGGTTCGCCGTCGGCGACGTCGTCGGCCACGACCTGCGCGCCGCCGCCGCGATGGGACAGCTGCACGCGGCGCTGAGCGCCCTGGCCGCCGCCCCGCACGACGGCCCGGCGACGGTCCTCGACGCGCTGGACCGGGCGTCGTCGACCATCCCCGGCGCGGGCCTCACCACCATCGGCTACGGCGAATACGACCCGGCCACCTGCCGACTGCGCTACGCCTGCGCGGGCCATCCGCCGCCGCTGCTCGTCACCGACCACCACGCCCGGTTCCTCACCGGCGGGCGGTCCCGTCCGCTCGGCGCCGCAGATGAGCCCCGCCCCGAGGCCACGGTCGACGTCCCGCCCGGTTCCATGCTGCTCTGGTACTCCGACGGCCTCGTCGAACGGCGCGACGCCGACCTCGACACCGGCCTGAGCCGCCTGACGTCGATCGCCTCCCGACTGGACGGCGCCCACCCACGGACCTGGTGCGACGCCGTGATGCGGGACCTGACCGGCGGCCAGCGGCTGCACGACGACGTCGTACTCATCTGCTTGCGGCTACAGCCGTGCGACCCCCGACGCCGCCGTCCCGCGGCCCCGGCACTCGATGGTGAGGCGGGAGGTGTCCGGCAGGGCGGCGGCCTCGTTCGGGGGTGATCTGGGCGCGGCCGTCCGGCTGCGGCCACGAGGTGAGGGCGAACGAGCACCGGCTCGGACAGGGAGGGATGCACCGGGACTTGCTCGTGCGTGGCCGGCCCCAGGAGGCCCGGGTCCGCCCACGTCCCCGCGGGCACGCTGGCTGCCTCGGGTCGGCCGCCGGGCCCGCCTCGCAGCCCGCAGGGAATTGCTCGTGTGCGCGGGTGCACCGGGCTCCGTCGGGAGTAGCGTGATCTTCGACGGCGCCGGTCTCGTCACCTCAGCCAACGGCGTTGGGCGTCGTGACCGCCGCAGCGGCCGAAACAGCCGTCCGCTGGCTCTCCGCCCGTGTTCTCTCGTCTCGGCGTGCTCGCGTCACGCCGTTGACGTCCTTCCGGCGGGCTGTCGCGAGGTCGGACCCGCAGTCCATGCCGATCCCTCGTGGATCGAGGTCGTCGTGGACTCCTCCGGTATGGCACCGATCGGCCGGCCGGCCGACTCGCAGGCCGCCTTCGCCGAACTGGCCAAGATCATGCGCGGCGCGCGGGCGCCGTCCGAGACGCTCTGCCGCATCGCCGAGCTGGCCAAGCAGGCCCTCCCCGGCGTAGCGGACGCCTCGGTCACCCTGATGCGCGTCGGTGCGGTCTCCACCGTCAGCTACACCGGGCCGCTCGCCGCGCTCCTTGACGAGCGCCAGTACGCGGCCGGCTCCGGCCCCTGCGTGGACGCCGCCATCTCCGGCGACACGATCACGATCGACGACACGACAGCCAGCGGCACCTATCCCGACTTCGGCCGGCTCGCGCACCGCCACGGCATCACCCACACCATGTCGGTCGGGCTGCCCGTCGAGCGGCGCATCATCGGCGCGCTGAACCTCTACGGCGGCGACGAGACCACGTTCGACGGCTCCACAGCGGAACTGGCCACCGCGTTCGCCTCCTCCGCGGCGGTCGCGGTGGCCAACGCCGGCGTCCACGCCAGCACCGGCACTTTGGTCCGCAACCTGCAGAAAGCCCTGGACGCCCGCGCCGTCATCGACCAGGCCAAGGGCGTCCTCATGGCGCAGCACGGATGGTCGCCCGAGGTTGCCTTCGACCAGTTGGTGCGGCAGTCGAACAGCGCGAACCGCAAGCTGCGCGACATCGCTCAGGACGTCGTCGATGCTGCTCAGCGCGGTCAGCCGCAGTGAGCACTGGCCGCGACGCTGCGGACCGGATCCGGCCCCTCGGCGGGAGTCGTGCCGCCGCCCTGTGATCAGCGAACACTCCACCACCGCCGGTCCGGACACGAGGCGGCAGGCACGGCTGAGGAGGACCCACGGGGACAGGCCGGCCGGCCTTGACCCGCCCACCGCCATGCTCCCGGCAGGCACGTGCGTCGTGCCGGGCGCGGACGGTACACCGGGCACCTACCGCTTCTACGTCCCTGATCTCCGAGTGCCGGCGCGCTGGCAGCTGTGACCGGGCGCTCCCCGACACCCGAGACCGTCGTCCCCCGAGGAGCGCGGCACCCGCCCCCCGGAGCCGGTCCTCTGCGGCGGGGGGCTGCGGTTGGGTGGGGCAGCGACGTCTGGTTGCAGCGGCGGAAGGGCTCACCCGACGGGCAGGCCGACGTTCCTGTCAACCCTTGTGGCGACGCGGTGGCGCCAGACACGCGGAACGATCGACGCGCCGCCCCGACCATCCATCGGCTTGATCCACGGCTACCTCACCGCACGACGAGTCGGCTGATCGTGACGGCAGGCGACGGCGTCCCGGCGGGGGCACGTCATACGGCCAGCAGGCGGTGGACCTGCTGGATCGCGATCGACCCCTCCCCCACGGCGGAGGCCACCCGCTTGACCGACCCGTGCCGCACGTCGCCGGCCGCGAGGACTCCGGGAAGGCTGGTCTCCAGGGACAGGGGCGGGCGACTCGTGGCTCGGCGCGCGTCCTCACTCAGGTCGACGCCGGTCCTGATGAAGCCCGCTTCATCGCGCTCGATCGTCGGCGGCACCCAGTCGGTGTGCGGCCGCGCGCCGATCATCAGGAACAGGGCGTGGGCGCCGACCGTCACTCGCTCCCCACTCCCGCGATCGCGCAGCACCAGGCGCTCCAGCCAACCCTCACCACCACCGCCGTCGACGACCTCCGCGCCGGTCCGCACCTCGATGTTCGGGGTCTCCTCGACCTGGCGGACGAGGTAGTGCGACATCCCGGCATCCAGCGTCGCGGCACGGATCACCAGGGTGACGCGCTTGGCGTGGCGGGCCAGGTGGAGAGCGGCCTGCCCGGCGGAGTTCGCGCCCCCGACGATGTAGACCTCCTCCCCCGCCACCAGCGGCGCCTCCGAGGCGGCCGCGCCGTAGAAGACACCCGCCCCGTGCAGCGCCTCGAGCGACTCGACCCCGAGCCGGCGGTACGTGGCGCCCGTGGCCAGGACGACGGCGCGGGCCACCACGACGCCGCCGGTGCTGAGGGTCAGGACGACGCGGTCGTCCTCGCGGGCCAGGTGCGAGACCTGCTGCATGAAGGCGAAGCGGGCGCCGAAGACCCAGGCCTGCTGGTACGCGCGGCGGGCCAGATCCGCCCCGGTGAGGCCCCGCGGGAAGCCGAGGTAGTTGCGGATCGACGAGCTCGCCGTGGCCTGCCCGCCGATGCTGCCCGAGTCGATGACGACGGTACGCAGCCCCTCGGAGGCGCCGTACACGCCCGCGGACAGCCCGGCCGGCCCGCAACCGACGATCACCAGGTCGTACCGGTCCCCCGCCGGGTCGATCGTCTCCCCCGCCGACCGGGCGATGTCCATGTCGGAGGGGTCCTCCACGACCCGACCGTCGGGCATGACCAGGAACGGCAGCCGCTTGTCCGGTCCCACGTCGGTGAGGATGGCGCGGCCCTCCGCGGAGCCAGCCAGGCAGAACCGGTGCGGCAGCGCGCAGTGCCCGAGCGTCTCGCGCAGCTCGTACGCCCGCCCCGACCAGGTCTCCCCCACCACGTCGATCGTGTGCGGCGCGCGGCGCCGGGCCTCGGCCCAGGCGAGCAGGAAGCTGGACACCGCCTGGTGGAACTGCTCGTCCGGCGGCGGCGCCGGCCGCACCAGGTACTGGTCCATGCGCCCGCGGGCGATCGCCTCGAAGATCGCGTCGCCGGTGGCCGGGTCGCCGAGATGGGCCCATCCGATGAGCAGGACCCGGACGGCGTCCGGGAAGAGGGCCGGCACGTCGGCCAGCAACTCCGTGCCGGAGGCGCCCTGGAGCTGCTCGGCCACCAGGACGAGGGCGACGTCCTCACCGGCCGCCGCGCACTCCTGGAGCACGACGCGCGCCTCGCGCGCGGAACCCAGGCAGCAGATGCGGTAGTCGCCGGAGTAGCGGTTGCGCAACTCCCGCTCGACATCCGCGAGCAAGGCAGGGTCGTCATCGACCAGGATCAGCAGGGGGAGGCTCATGGCAGCTCGCCGGATGGCGGGGTGGCCTTGCCTCGGCGCACTGAGCCTAGGGGTGCACGACGTCGCCACACCAGGGCCGACCCGCGACCGGTCGGTGCGCCGCAAGCGAGGAAGGACGTCGTCTTCTCCCTCCGGGCATGGGTGGACGTGGGGGGTGCTGAGGGGCAGCGATCACACACACTGGGCAGCTGTCCCGCGTCGGTGAGCCCGTCAGCCCACGTCGACGAACAGTGCGGGAGCGAGAACCGGCCTCACGCCCATTGGCTCGCTGCGCCCTGCCGTCTCGTGACAGCGTCGTGACTGACAGAGACGACGCCGCAGGCTCCCGGCTCGGCGGTGTCGCGGGCGGCCTGGCGCGCAGACCGCGCGGCATGCCCGATTCCGGCGCAGCTGTCCCAGCCCTCAAGTCGATTGCAGCCGGTGTCACACCTGGTCCTCGCCCCGCGCTGGAGGCCGGCCGAGGGCAGGTTGCAAGGGCGGGGCACCCACGGCGCAGTGCACCCGGCAGGGGCCGTCGACCGGCAACTGAACCGGGGCGTCCACCGCTGCGACCACCTCGGCACGGATCGCCGCGAAACTGGCCGGCACGGCCACCAGCGCCAGCAGACCGCCAGCCACCATCAGCCCGGCGCAGATCAGCATCGCCGTGCCGTACGCGGGATCCAGCGTCACCGGATCGGTCAGGCTCGCACCGACGCCGGACACGACCGGCAGGAACGCCACGGCGAGCAGGCCGGCGGTCCGCGCGACCGCATTGTTCACACCACTCGCGATGCCGGCGTGCCGGTCCTCGACCGCGGCCAGGGCTGCGGCGGTGAGCGGCGCGACCGCGAGGGTCAGTGCCACCCGAGCAGCACCGCGAAAGGCAGGACGTCGGACCAGTACGTGGCGCCTGCGCCGATCATGGCCAGCCCGACCAGGCCCGCGGCGCCCACGACCGGTCCGGCGAACATGGGGAGCCGGGGCCCGATGCGGTTGGCCAGGGCGCCGGTCCGCGCCGAGAACGCCAGCATCAGCAGCGTCACCGGGACCAGCGCCAGCCCCGCCGCCACCGGCGAGAACCCGGCCACCACCTGCAGCTGGACGACCAGGAAGAGGAAGGCACCGGAGAGAGCCGCGTAGACCAGGAAGGTCACGGCGTTGACCGCGGAGAACGCACGGACCCGGAACAGGCCGAGCGGCAACATCGGAGCGGGGCCGCGCCGCTCCGCGAGTACGAATACGCCCAGGGCCACCACGCCGAGTGCCAGTGCGGCCAGGACCAGCGGATCGGCCGGCCCACGTCGGGTCCACTCGGCCAGGCCGTAGGTGAGTCCGCCGAGCCCGACCACGCCCAGCGCTGCCCCTGCCAGGTCCAGCCGTCGCGGAGCCGCGGGGTCGACAGACTCCGGGACGTGGCGAAGCGTGATCAGCACCACGATCAGCGCCAGCGGGAGGTTGATCAGGAAGAGCAGGCGCCAGGTGGCGACCTGGACCAACCATCCCCCGACCAGCGGCCCGATCGCCCCGGCGACACCTCCCAGCCCCGACCAGGCACCGATGGCACGGGTCCGGTCGTCGGGGACGAAGGAGGCCTGCAGGATCGCCAGCGACCCGGGGGCGAGCAGGGCGCCGCCGACGCCCTGCACCGCCCGGGCGGCGACCAGTGTCGCGGTGGTCGGAGCCAGCCCGCACAGCACGGATGCCGCCGTGAAGACGACGACACTGACGAGGAAGACCCGGCGGCGGCCGAATCGGTCCCCCAGCGACCCGCCGAGCAGGATGAAGCCGGCCAGCGTGAGCGTGTAGGCGTTGACCACCCACTGCAGTCCGGCCGCACCGGCGCCCAGGTCTCGGCCGATCGCGGGCAGCGCGATCGAGACGACCGTGGCGTCCAGGAACGCCATGCCGGAGCCGAGCACGGTGGCGAGCAGCAGCGATACCTCGGCCCCGACTGGCTGACCCGGCGCAACGACGAGGCCCACACCCGCCACCTGGTCGCCCAAGCTGGAGAAGCTCGGCCACACCGTGGTTCTCGACCCGGTCGCCTGCCTGACTGCAGCTGGGCGGAGAACCCGAACGGCGCCGACGACGGCCGCCGCGGCCTGGTGCTGGCCGAGCGGAGTACGCACCCGGCTTCCTCACCGAGTACCTCGGGTGGATTTGCGCCGAGCCGATCCGACGGTGGTCCGCGTGACCCTCGCGCGGCTCGCCGACGGAGCCCGTGGGCGGAGCATGAGGGCTTAAGCCTCTGGGGTTCTCGGCGGGGTGTCCAGTCATCCTGTTGGCTCCATCTGCGAGGCGTCCGAGCCGAGGCGCCGCTCGCCACGTGCGTCGAGTCGAGGAGCACTCCCCATGCCTGGTGGCGCCCACCGAGTCGAGAACCTCGATCAGGACACGTGCCAGCGACTGCTGGGGACCGTCCCCTTCGGCCGGATCGCCTCCACCGACAGAGGGCTCCCGAAGATCGTCCCCGTTCACTGCACCCTGCGCGGAGACGAGATCATCATCGGCACCATCCGGGCTCACAACACCGTGCGAGTCCAACCCGGTGACGTCGTCGCCTTCGAAGCCGACACCTATGACCCCACCACCTGCGAAGGCTGGTGCGTCGGCGTCATCGGGCCCTGCCGGGTCATCGACGACCACGCGGAGATCGACGAGTTGAACGCACTGCGATTCACTCCGTGGACCTCGCGGGACGGCGGACACTACTTCGGACTGCCACTGCGCCTCATCTATGGCCAGGCCTTGACCAGGCGACACGACCAGACCGCCGGACCGACCGGCCGGCCGAGCACCGCCTTGCCCTCCACTGCGTCCTCGCCATCGGGCCGTCCCTGAGACCGCCCCCATGGACACCGTCCCGGCTTGACGACGAGTCCAGGGGCTCCTCCTACTGTCCCAGCGGCCGGACACCGGCGTTGAACTGCTCCGACGCCAGACGCGATCTAGATGCCGCTCGGGCTTCTTGCCCCCCGCCGGGCGGGCGTGCCGGAACAGGGTCGGACGTGGCCCGCGAGCGGTCCGGGCGTCACGACCGACCCGGAGCCCCGGCTGCAGCACCGGCCCGGCGGCACACCGCGGCGAGGAAGACCGCGATGCCGTCGACGACCACGTCGAACCGCAGTGAGCGGAACCGGTCGAAGGTGTGCTGTGCGCCGGGGAGCTCCGCGCAGACCACCGGCTGACGCGAACCCCGGCGCAGCTGCGCGGCGAAGGCTCGGGCACCCTGCACCGGCACGTAGGTGTCGCAGTCGCCGTGGGCCAGCAAGAACGGCGGTGCACTCGCCGCGTCGTACTCCAGAGGCGTCGAGGGCGGCGACTCGCTGGGGTCGTGCCCCTAGTAGCGGCCGTAGTACCCGTAGAGGCAGACGGCGGCGCTCACCGTCGTGTCCGCCTGTTCGAACCCCGGCTGGAAACCGGCTCGTTCGGGGAGGGCGGCCAGGGCAGCCAGGTGACCACCGGCCGAGTTGCCGGACACGACGACCAGGCCGGGATCCGCGCCGTGCGCGGGACCGTGCTCCCGGGCCCAGGCGATGACCCTCTTGACGTCGACCAGGTGGTCGGAAGGCCCGGCTTTGGGCCGCAGCCGGTAGTTCGCCCTGATGCACGCCCAGCCGTCGGCGGCCATCCAGTGGAGCAGATCACCCGCCTCCCGGCGCTTGTGGCAGCTGCAGCAGCCGCCGCCGTGGAAGTAGATGGCGTCGGCGCGCCGGTCGGCCGCGAGCGGCGGCGGTAGACATCGAGCCGGTTGCGCCGGCCGCCGCCCCGTAGGTCAGGTCCGGGATCCGTGCCACCTGCCGCGGGCGGACGGGGACCGGCACCACCAGCGTGACGAGCCGTCTCCCCAGGCCTGACCGCGGTCGCCGAAACTCCTCCCCCAGCCCCGCGGCGAGGGCGCGAGCGACCACTTTCCCGGCCCGGAGGCGCGCCGCGCCACGACCGCCAGACCGGCCCAGGTCAGCAACGCCAGGCCGAACAGCAGCCACCCGGGGGGCGTGCGCAGGAGACCGTCCTGCGCGACCGCCGGCACGGTGGTGGTGAGCAGCAGGACGGCGAACAGCTGCGGCAGCTCACTGACGCCCAGGACCACCACCAGGAAGCCGCCCACCGCCACTGCTCGCGGCCGGCGGATCGGCGCGAGGGCCAGCAGCACGCTCGCCCCCAACACGACCACCGCGACGACGACTCCGACCGGCACGAGTCCCTCCTCTGCAGATGTAGTGAATGCCCTGCCCTACAGCCGTAGAGGCCGCTGGCAGGGAGGCTCCGTTGGCGGACACGTCGCGCAGGACCCAGCTCGCCGACGCCGCGATGGTCACGCTCGCCCGCGAGGGCAGCCGGGGACTGACGCACCGGGCCGTGGACCGCTCCGCCGGCGTGGCCGAGGGGGTCGACGTCCTACTGCCTCCACACGCGGCCCGCCGTGCTGCAGGCCATCGTCGGTCGGATGTCCAGCCTGGACGCGGCGAGCATCCCGGCGCCCGCGCACCCGAGCGCCGAGGAGTTCGCCGACGCCTTCGCCGCCGTCGTCCATCACCTGCTCACCGACGGCCGCGACCGGCAGCTGGCGCGCTACGAGCTGGCACTGGAGGGGACACGGCGACCGGATCGCGGAGTCCACCGCGCTCGGCGTTCCGGACTCACAAGAGCGCGCCCGGGCCTTCCTCATCCTCGTCGAGGGACTGCTGTTCAGCCGGCTGGCCGCCACGGACGACGTCCCTCCCCACATGCCTGCGAAGCCTCGTTCGCGCATGCTGGCGGCGGTCCACGTCCCCCTGCGCGGGTACCCCGCCACGACGGCGCCCCCCGCACCCGGCGGGGCCTGCGTCGACAGGTGTGTCCGCGCCGGACGGCGCCCCCAGCGGTGGCTGCCCCTGCTCGATTTGCGAGATCGGGGACGGCTCACGAGCTCCTGGACGGCCGAGAGAGCACCGAGTTCGTACTCGTCGTGGGGGGGGGGGGGGGGGGGGGGGGGGGGCGCGCGCCGGGCCCCCCGCCCGCGCGGCGGCCCGCCCGCCGCACGACAC